>JAHKKJ010000226.1 GCA_020027655.1 Deltaproteobacteria bacterium
GCTCGGCTTCGATTCGATCTGGCTTGCGGAACACCACTTTCATTCCTTCGGCGGGCTCTTTTCCGCCACGCCGGTCATCGGCGCCGCCATCGCCCAAAGGACCGCCAGGATTCGAATCGGAACTGCGGTGATCCTGCTCCCCTACCACAACCCGCTTCGGGTTGCGGAGGACTATGCCACCCTCGACTGTCTGAGCGGGGGGAGGCTCCAGTTTGGGATCGGACATGGCTTCGTGAAGTGGGAGGCCCTGACATTCGGAATTCCACTCGATGAGCTGCGCGACCGGTTCCGGGAAAATCTGGAGGTCATCCTCAAGGCCTGGAGCGAGCCCATATTGAACCACAAGGGCCGCTTTCACGAATACCATGGCGTTGAGGTCTGGCCCCGCCCGGTGCAGGAGCCATATCCCACCGTCTGGATGGCGGCGACCACGTCTGTCGAATCCTTCGAACTATCGGGACGGCATGGGTTTAACATGATGCTGATACCTTTCCTGAATGAGGTCGAAGAGCTTCGTCACAAGATGCAGGCTTATTTCAGCGCGCGACAGGCGGCGGGATTTGACCGGTCAACGGCACGAGTGCTCGGCGTGTATCATATGTATGTCGGGGAAAATTCCGTGGAGGCGCGCGCGGCCGCGGCTCAGGGACTCGCCGAATACCACTCGGCGGCAAGCCACGCGCATAGCTTGACGCCGGGAATGGCTGATCCTGATTCCTACCGCAGTCACGAACGGCATCGCGCACAGATGAAACTGCTCACCTTCGACGAATTGGTCGACCAAAGCCGCGTGCTCGTTGGTAGCGTGGAGGAGATGCGCGAGCGGGTGGAATACGTGCGCGAACGTCTCTATCTGACGGATCTGGCGGGAAATTTCGCCCTAGGCGGCTTGACCGATGACCAAGCGCGCGCGTCGATGCGCCGCTTCATAGAAAAGGTGGCGCCGAAAGTGCGGGAGTGAACTCAATGCTGAAAAACCCCAAGCTTATCGAAGGTCACTACGAATGCCGCCGTTTTGACGAGACGCTTCCCGTCTTCACCGACATCCTCGGAATGGAAGTCATCGAACGGCGTAGCGAGACCGAATGGGTTATGAAACACCCGAATACCGGCTGGTCGATGGTCCTGCACGCTGCCGGACCCGATGCGAAAGACAAGCCGCTGATGAACCATTATGGTTGGAGAGTAAGCAGCCGCGGCGAAGTCGACAGGGCTCAAGAATATCTGAAAAAAGTCAAAGAAGAGTACCGCTTGCCCCGGGTCGGCAAACCGTGCCTCTTGCACATCGCCTATTCTTTTTACTTCGGCGAGCCAGGCGGCAACTCTTTGGAGATCGAGTACTACGAGCCCGAGCATGCCAAAGCGTCGGCGGTTTACGGGCCCCATTGGCAGAGACCCTATGCTGCAGAAAAATTTGCGGGCAAAGGTTACGTTTGCCAGGGTCTTTCTCACGGGACATTGGAATGCGACGAGGGCGCGAAGGAATCCTACCGGCGCTTTATCGCAGAGAGGTTGGGTTTGGAATTGGTTCCGCTTCCGCCCGAACTTCCCGTGCTCTATCTCAAGGACGCGTTCAATCCCTGGTATGTGGTGGTCGTGCCGCAAAAAATTCGTCGCTATCTGAATGAGAACAGCCGGTTTACGTTGGAGATCGATTCTCTGGAGGCGGTGCGAGAAGCCCATCAAGAGTTTGCAAGAACCGGCAACGACGCTGGCGTCACTTACGTTGGCGAGCTAAGAGAAGAGAACGGCAGATCATATTTTTTTCTAAGCGATCCAGCCAAGAATTGGTGGGAGGTAACCGCGGGTAAAAGTGCCGTCTCTCGGAATGTCAATTCCATTTGACCCGCCAAAGTTCGCGAGTAGAATGAAGTAATGAACGGGCACCGGGTTTGGCGCTCCTGACTCATGATGGTATAAAGACTTGGTCTAAAAATCCAGCTCGGCAATTGATGGAGGTGTTCTATGGCTAAACCGCAAAAGGAAGTTCCCATGGCTTCAGTCGAACAGATGCGGGCGGCGTTCCATGAGCGCATGCACGCGAACCACATGTACGGCCTTTGGGAATTGGCGAGTCAGATGACGCCTCATCCCCAGCCTAAAATGATCCCCTATATGTGGCCGTGGTCCAAGCTCAAGTCGATCGTCGATGAGTCGGGTTCGGCGGTGCCTGTGGGCGAGGAGCGCCGGGCGCTGCAACTTTTCAACCCCGGCCTCGACGGCCGCTGGGCGACAACAAACAATCTGATTGCTGCCGTGCAGGTCCTCCTGCCGGGCGAAGTGGCCCGCGCTCACCGCCATTCGCCGACTGCAATTCGCTTTATCATCGAAGGGAGTGGTGCCTATACCGCCGTCGATGGCGAGCGCGTCTATATGGAACCCGGAGATCTGATATTGACGCCGAGTTGGGCCTGGCACGACCACGGCAATGAGACGAAGGAGCGTGTCGTCTGGATCGACGGGCTGGACATCCCGTTGATCCAATCTCTGGAAGCGATGTTCTTTCAGTTCTATAGCGCGCAGCAGGTGCCCGCGACCCGGCCGGCGAACGCGTCCAAACGGTTGCACGGCCACGCGCATTTGAGTCCGACCTGGGTGAAGGAGAAACCTCAATCGTCGCCGTTGCTGCTCTACTCGTGGGATCGCACCTGGGAGGCGCTCAGCGCGCTGCGCGAACATGAGGGAAGCGCCTTCGACGGCATCGCGCTTGAGTACCGCCACCCGCAGACAGGCGGCCCTGTTATGCCGACGATGGCCTGCTGGGTGCAAATGCTGCGCCCAGGCGAAGGTACGAAGGCGCACCGCCATACCGGCAGTGCGGTCTACCACGTCGTTCAAGGCGAAGGCGCAACGATTATCGACGGGCGGCGCTTCGTCTGGAGTAAAGGAGACATCATCGCATTGCCGCCCTGGGCGCTGCACGAACATGCCAACACCTCGGGGAAGGAAGACGCTGTGCTCTTCTCGATCCAGGACACGCCGGTGATCCAGGCGCTGGGCCTCTACTACGAGGAGTCTCTGAGCGAGAACGGCGGGCATCAAAAAGTTACTTCGAACTTTTCGTCGGACTGATCCAGTTTCCGCTAATTCCGATCGTCATTCCGGCCGAGCGTGCGGGAGCGCGCGAGAGCCGGAATCCTTCACCCCCTCTTTGTCTCCCCCTTTTCAAGGGGGAGATATAGCGGGGGTTGGAAAGGAGATTTATGAAACCCAAGAGAATAACGCGACTCCTTTTCCTCTGCTTGATCGTTGCGCTCTTCGCCGTTGAACCTGCTCGCGCCATTGAGAACGTCCGCGTCGCCTATCCTTC
Source organism: Deltaproteobacteria bacterium (assembly GCA_020027655.1). Taxonomy (GTDB): domain Bacteria; phylum Desulfobacterota; class Binatia; order UBA9968; family UBA9968; genus DAIRFP01. The sequence continues at coordinate 3,311 of JAHKKJ010000226.1, forward strand.
CATGAACACCTCCGTGTTTTGCCTTATCATCGCGCAGAAAGAAGGTTACTTGAAAGAAGAAGGAATCGACGCACAGCTTCTCAGTATCCGGGGCGAGATCGCGATAAGAACGACCCTGGCCGGTGAAGTTGACTTCTTCACCAACGCCGGCAGCGCTCTAGCAGCGGCGGTCAGGGGTGTCCCCGTCAAAATCGTCACGGTTTTTCAGGACAAGCCCGGATGGGATTTAATTGCGCAGCCCGAGATCAAGTCGGTGGCTCAATTGCGCGGGAAGAACATCGCCATCATGTCTCCCGAGGGCTCCCTCGCGGTTGTCGCAAGGGAGATCCTAAGAAAAAACGGCATGGACCCGGCGAAGGATGTCAATCTCGTGGTGATGGGCGGGGACGAGGTGCGCTTCCCGGCGCTGCAGACGAAGTCGATTCAGGCGACGCTGTTTAACAGCGGGATGAGTCTCAAGGCGCAAAAGGAGGGATTTACGAAGTTGGCCGCTGCGAGCGACTACGCCAACCTGATCGAGGGTGGCTTGGCTACGTCAAACGACAGAATCAAGCAAAACCCGGACAAAATCTTCCGCTTTATCCGCGCCTCCTTGAAAGGATTAAACTTCTTCGTCGCCAAACGAGAGCCGGCGATCAAGTATATGACGGACGCTTTGAGGTTGAAGGATCAGGAGCTGGTCAACGCCATCTATGACATCCAATCGAAGCTTGTCCTGCGCGAGGGCTTTACCGACGACAAGGTTTTGCAGTCGATGATCGAGGAGATGAAAAGGACCACTAAAGTCCAACGTGACATCAAAGTCGCCGACATCTTCGATTTGACCTTCGTGAAAAAAGCCAACGAAGAACTCAAAACCAGCGGCTGGAAACCGTAGTTTAGGCCGGCACGCACGCGGTCAAAAGGGAGGGTGAGATCGCGAGGGCAAAAGATCGGAAAGCCAACAGACTCAGAAAGGAGTCGAAGCAGTCATGGATGAACTAACGCTTGAAACGGCAGAAAAGGCAGTCAAGGCGGCGCAGGCGAAAGCGCGGGAGCTAGGAACCCCAATGACCGTTACTGTAGTCGATGCAGCGGGTCGTTTGGTGCTATGCGCCCGGGGTGACGGCACGGGATTTTTCACTCCTGAAACTTCCCGTGCCAAAGCTGTCGCCGCAGCGGCATTCCGGCGCGCGACTAAGGAGATGGCGAACCTCAGGGAGTCCGCGCCGGCTTTCTGGGGCAATGTCACGGCAATCCTAGGCGGACAGGCTCTGCCGAGCATTGGAGCGGTCCCCGTTATCTCCAGCGGAAAGTTGATTGGAGCCGTCGGTTGCGGTGGCGGCACGGGAGAGCAGGATCATCTTTGTGCCGAAGCCGGGGCGGCTGCGATAGCGAGCGGCTAAACTTGAAGGGAAGGGCAGGCGGAAAGAGAAAACACTTCTCAACCCCAAAAAACCTAGCGCGGCTGAGCCGCAACCAAGTCGGAGTGAGTCGCGCAAAGGCGCAAAGGGCGCCAAGGCAGGAGACGGAATAAGGAATCGTTTTTTACAGGAGGTAACGGAGACACAGAGATGAATTAAAAAACTTTGTTTCCTCTGTTCTTTCCTGTTAGAGGTCTTTGCGGTTAAAAGTACTTTTTGCTCCACGATAAGGAGGTGACGATATGCGCGTGCTAAAGATTAATGATTTGCCAGAAAACCCCATGGACAGCGCCACACCCATTGCCGGATGGAAAGGAGGACCGGTCAGCCGGACGCGGCAGGCGATCATCGGCGACGGACAATCCGAGAACTTTCGCTGCAACGTGGTGAACTTCCGCGAAGGCGCCACTACCGGCTGGCACACCCACGACTGCGACCAGATTCTGGTGGTTACATCCGGGCGGGGCATGGTCGCGACGGAGAAGGAAGAGCGCGAGATAACCGTCGGCGACGTCGTGCACATCAAGGCCGGCGAGCGGCACTGGCACGGCGCGAAAGCGGATTCGCCGATGTCGCATATTACCGTCACGACCGTCGGCAGCAAGTCCGTGCACTAACAGGCTGCTGAAAAAACTCTGTTTGCAGGCTGCTCAAGTAGGTGCCCGAAATCGCATATGGCTGATCGCTTATGGCATATGATGGAACCAAGGAACCATCCGCTATAAGCCATACGCCATAAGCCAAGTGAAGCGAGCGCAACGAAGCATATGAGGCTTTTTCAGCAGCCTGCTAGCGGGGTGGGAGGGGGCCGTCCTCGGCCAGCTTCTTATAAAGCCCGACGATTTCGGGATCGCGCGGCAGTGCTTTGATGGCGGATTGCAACTCCTCGCCGGTGAGCGGAGTTGGCTCGTTGGCCATGAGCTTTTTGAACTCTTTGTGAAACTCCGGATCTTTGAAGGATTTTGCCATGGCCGCGCGCAACAGGGTTACGATCTCATTAGGGGTTCCCGGAGGCAAAATATAGGGCCAGCGCGGGTAGATGAAAGTTCGGAACAGGTCTAAGAGCTGCCGTTCTTTATCGTTTCTCGCAAAGGTTTCCAGCTCAGGGACGTTGGGAAAAAGGTGATGAAACTTTCCTTTGGGAATCGTGATGGTGCTATGGACATGAAACTTCTCCTTTACCAGCGACTCACGCCCTCGCTGCAAGATCGTATCCGCGCCGTTCGCTCTGGCGTCGATCTCGCCGCGGTCGAAGGCAACGTCGAGTTCCAGGCCGCCGTAACCGATGACCATCTTCGGTTCTTTCATTCCCAGCAGGTAAGCGAACAGCCGTCCCGAAACAAAGATAGGATGTCCAACTCCCTGGGCTCCGATCCTAACCCCCGAGGTCGCCCGGAGTTTTTCCAGCGTGTCGAGCCCGGCTTCTTTGCGCGTTAGAAAGAAATAAGGGTCGCCGCTCTCCGTGGAGCCCAGATAGATGAGCTTGTCGAGATCGTATTGGACTCCGGTTTCGCCC
>JAHKKJ010000227.1 GCA_020027655.1 Deltaproteobacteria bacterium
ACTGCTGATCCGGTTGCAGCTGGACTGGTGGATAGCTTGGCCCGCCCAGGCGGAAATATCACCGGGCTCACCAGACTCACCCGAGATTTGAGTGGAAAACGGCTTGAATTGCTCAAAGAGGCGGTCCCGCGGATATCGCGCGTTGGAGTCCTTTGGGATGCGGGCGGCTTGACGACAGATACCAGTTTTACGAGCTATGAGGCTGCGGCGCTCGCACTAAAAGTCCAGCTTCAATCTTTAGAATTGCGTGCTCCCAACCCTGATCTCGATGGAGCATTTCAAGCTGCGGCCAAGGGACGTGTGAATGCCCTCATCGCGGGTACCGGCGCCCTGACCATAAGTTACCGGAAGTTGATCGCGGATCTCGCCCTAAAGAACCGACTACCAACCATGTGCGAGAGAAATGATTAATCGTGGGTAAACCCCCAGCTCTGCTGGGGGACTCGTAGAGTTTGACATTTACGGGAGTGTTTCTGGTGTGCGACCTGTGTACGATATTTGACCTCCCAAAGAAGCAACAAGATTAATCCGTGGTTCCTTCTCCCTCTGGGAGGAATGAAGCTGTTTGGCAATCAAGACTCCGGTCACAATATCATGGAGACGTTGCAGACCCCGACCGATGGTTATCGAGCCAGGCTCGCCATCGCTCTTGCGGCCGAGGAAACCTCCGAGCTCAGCAGTCCACCGCGTCATCTCATGGACGCTGGGGGGGATCGATGGCAGCGGCTGATCGAGTCGCTTCAAGGCAAACAACGCCTGCCACTCATGCTCCTCAAAGGCAACCCTACAAGGCGCCTGTGGTCTCTCACGCGAAAGCTTCTTGATGTGCTCGATTCTCCACGCCACCACCAAATCAAGGGCGAGACAGTTCTCCCAGACCGTGCGATCACCGAGCTGGCGGCTCTCAATGCGGCAAACGCTCTTGATAGTCTTATGGTACTCCTCGATCCCCCAGCGCCTTTTATACCAGTCGACTTTCTCCAGCGCCTGCTCGAAGTCATTGACTTCCAGAGTGGTTACCAGCATCCACTCCACGGCGTCTTTTTGCGAAGGAGGATTAACCTCGGTGACATAGACCACCCCAACGCTAAGCGCCCCGAGCGAGGACTTGAGCTTGGGGGGACGCAACTCCACTTGAGCAAAGCGAATCTTAAGCAGCGCATCGCGGGCCGCTCGCCCCTTGCGTCTAGGAATATGGAGCAAACGCTCGCCCGCCACGGGTTGGCTTTCCATGTACTGCCACAGGCACAGGTTTGTGTCTTGGACTCGCCGATCCCGCTCGGCTCGAATCAAAAGCTTGGGGTGTGCGGGATCGCTTTTCGCCAGCGCAAACAGCTCGTACACATCGGCCTCGCGGTCTCCGACACTGACCACCGTGCTGGCCGCTCCGAGCTGGCGTTGCAAGCGTGCGGCGCCACGAAAGCTCTTGAGCCATTTAAAGCTCTCTTTTTGCTCAATGGGCCGCTGGTGACGGGTGGCCCGCTTACCGAACTGACGCGGGTCGCGCGCCCAGACTTGCACATCGACCAAACCCAGCGCGGTGCCTTCGGTGGTGTAGGCCATGGTGTCATGCAAAAGAATTCCCTGCGCTCCGTCCACGCGGGTGCTAATCGGCCCCAGCCCTTCCATCTCGGCATGGGTGTCATAGTTAAAGCTGGTGGTATCTTGCACGGCCAGAACCACTTTGATCTTTTCGCGCGCAATGCGCTCCATGGTGGAGTGATAGTGGGAGGAAAGAAGAGCGTTCATACTCACGGCCTTATGCTCAAAGAATCGATAAGCGCCTTTGGTTTTGGCGCGGCTGCCGCAGGCCTGGGGAATATTGGCCGCGGGCTGCGCGTAGAAATCACGCGCCAGCGTAAAAAGCCGCTTTCGATGGCGTCCATCGCGCAGTCGCACCTTGCCGAACTCCTCCTCCGCCCAATCCTGCGGGGGCTTGGGCGGCTTAGTGCACGGCGTGGGCGAGCAGCGCGCCGGGCCAGGCTCCTCGCAAAGCTTTTGGCGGCAATCGGGGTCCAAGGGATACAGATAAATATCTTTAATCGGTTGGCGCGCTCGGTGCGTGCGATCCTGGCGACCGCGGCCGCGGGTGCGGCCCACAGCGATCCAGTTGGCGGCGCGGTACGAAGTGGCGGCAAAGCGTTTCGATTCAACGTAGGTCTCCAAAAGCAGCGGTCTGTAACCATACGCCTGCTGCCAGTCCTCTGCCAAGCGCTTTTCTGCCATGGCCAGAACCTTGGAGGCAAGATTGGCCAGCTTAACTTGGCGCGCAATCACAAAACGCGAGTTCGCCACCACATAGCGCAGGTGGAGCTGACGCGCCGCATGGCTCCAACCGATCCAGCGCTCGCGGGCCTTCAAATACAAAGCGGCGGCGCTAAAGCCCAGCGCTCCTATATACCCGTGCTCGCAGACAATCAGGTAGCGCAGCTGCGCTCCGCACAAGGGCCGGTATCCCAGATAATGATGAGTCGCTACCAGTTTCTTCCATTGCCGATCGAGTTCGCGATGGTTGGAGTTGACCGAAATCAATTCCAGCTTGCTCAGCTTACTGACCGAACCCTCAAGGCTCGCAGGCACATTGAGGCGCGTGGCGGCAAAGCTCGATCCGCCAAAGCGTACCGCGCGGCGCGGTGGGGGCAAATCGATCAGACCACGGCGCTGCAAGCGCACCAGCGCAAGTCGGCAGTTCACGGCGCGCCAATTGAGCCAATCGCAAACCTTGCGTGCCAGATCCGCCCGCGTCCATTGGGAATGATCGCGCACCGCCGCGTCGATACGTTTCAGAATCGCGTGCGGAAAAATCCGACCGCACACCACCACGCCGTTGTCCATCCGCCCACAGAATGCCACAAAACATTTTCAGTGTCCAGCCGGGGGACATATGGCCGCGAATTAGCGTCAAGAGAGAGGAAGAAAAGCGCAGTCTTCGGGTTCGGCTTGATGGCAAAGCAACCAAAAGCTGAGTACAAATCACGCCGCCGGAGAGACATTGGGCATGCCTAAGATTTTCGAATACGACGGCGTCGTAATCGGCGCAGGGCATAACGGCATGATCTGCGCCGGCTATCTGGCCAAGTGCGGCCAGAAGATCATGGTCGTCGAGAAAAATATGGAAGTGGGCGGGGGGCTGGACTCCCACGAGGACCGCAACTATCCCGGCTTCTGGCACAACATACATTCGGTCTTTCATCGCGGTTTGATGATGCTGCCGTGGTTCCAGGACTTGGAGCTCGAGAAATTTGGCATTCACTACTATAAGCCGGATCCGGGAGTCGTGCATCATTTCATCGACAAGACCTATTTGGGCTGGTTCGCTGACGTCAAACGGACTGCGGCGAGCATCGAGCGTTTCTCGAAAAAAGACGCGGCAACTTTTCTTGATATCTGGACGCGCTGGCAACCGGTGGTAAAAAATGTTGTCTTCCCAGAAACCTATGCGGTGCCGGTTCCCATTGAAGAAAAACGACCGTTGCTCGAAAAACTACCGGAGGGCCGGGAATACCTGCAATACTTTGAAACGACGCCGGAGGAATTCGTCCTGCAACATTTTGAACATCCGCGGGTGCAGGCTTTCATCGGCTTTCTCGGCGTTATGCGCGGCTACGAGCTTGACGCGCCCCAGACCGGTTATTTGATCCCGGCAATGATCGCCTGGGGCGTGAACCCGCAACTGTGCCGTGGGACTTCTCATGCCCTCGGGGACAATCTGGCGCACATGATGTCGCACAATCACGTCGATTACATAGAAGCAAACGGTGTAGAACGGATTCTGGTGGAAAAGGGGCAGGCAACGGCGGTGGTTTTGGAAGACGGCACCGTCATCAAGGCGGGCAAATTTATTGCTTCGAACGTCAATCCAGTGGAAACGTTTATCAAGTTTGTGGGACGCGAGAATCTCGAGCCGGAGTTTGCCGATAGGGTAGCGGGCTTCCGATTCTCCAAAACGACGCCGATATTTGCGACTAACTTGGCTTTGAACGAAAGACCCAAATACATCACCGAAGAAAAACATCCGGAGGTTGCCGGCTCATTCATGCACATTGTCGGCCTGGAGGAATATCAGGAGCTGCGCAACCTATTCGAAGACTGCCGAACCGGTCAGCTGCCGCGTAAACCGTTTATGAACGGCGCGACACCTTCTTTTCACGATCCCACGCAGGCGCCTCTAGGAAAGGCCACGGCTTTCATGTGGCAACTGGCGACTTACAATCTCTGGGGCAATCCGCTCAACTGGGACAAAGTTCGCGGCGAATGGTTCCAAAAGCAGCTGGCGGTTTGGCAGCGCTTTGCGCCGAACCTGGATGAGAATAACATCTTGTCTACGGATTCTACGACGCCGTTGGATATCGAACGGCATGACCGCAATATGTACTGCGGCGACTGGATGGTAGGCGAGTACTCCGGTGATCAGGCGCTGGAAAACCGGCCTTTCCCCGGCTGGGGTCGCTATCGGACGCCCATCGACGGCCTTTATTTATGCGGCTCGTCCTGTCATCCGGGCGGCAATATTACCGGTGCGCCGGGGTACAATGCGGCGCGTGTTATCGCCGAGTCTCTGGGCATCAAGCCCTGGTGGAAGCCGCTGGATTTCAAGGAACATCTGGAAAGGCTGAGATGAAGAATTGGAGTGTTGGAGTATTGGAGTGGTGGAGTGATGGGTCCAAACCCCAATACTCCAGTACTCCATCACTCCAATTGCGTGGGGCTTCCGTATGAGGCTGGGTGGTAGAGTCGCTATCGTCACGGGGGGTGCGCGGCACATTGGCGCAGCCTATTGTCGCAAGCTGGCGGCGGAGGGCGCTGCCGTCGTCATCGCTGACGTTCTCGACGGCGAAGGCGTCGTCAAGGAGATTGCTGCGGCGGGTGGTAAGGCCATAGCTTTGAAGGTCGATGTCTCTCGGGAAGAGGATACCGAGCGAATGGCGGCAGAGGCGGTGCAGGTCTTCGGCCGGATCGATATCCTGGTCAACAACGCGGCGATTTTTCTCAACATCCAACGTCATCCGTTCTATGAAATATCCGCCGAGGAATGGGACCGGGTCTCGGCCGTCAATATTAAGGGACCGTTCTTGTGCGCCAAGGCGGTCTTTCCCCAGATGAAGCAGCAACGCAGCGGCAAGATCATCAATATCTCATCGTCCACCGTCTTTGCCGGCACACCGCTATTTTTGCATTACGTTGCATCGAAAGCTGCGTTGGTGGGGATGACAAGGTCGCTCGCACGCGAGGTCGGTGAGTTCGGCATCTGTGTCAATGCCATCGCGCCGGGTCTGGTTCAACACGAGGGACAGAACGCGCCAAAGGAGTTCACCGACTTCCAGCTTAAGGCACGCTCCATCAAGAGACTCCAAACCCCGGAAGACTTGCTCGGCGTTCTCGTTTATCTCGCGTCATCGGACAGTGACTTTGTTACCGGCCAGACCCTCTTGGTCGATGGCGGCAGCGTTTTTTACTGAACTCCCGTGCACGCAATCAATTAATAGCGATAAAAAAGATCTCGGCATAAGCTTAGGCGAGGCTTATATGGCATACCATGCGTTCGTAGTGATGCCCTACGGCACCAAAGAGGAAATCGATTTTAACCGGGTTTACGGCGAGCTCATTAAGCCGGCGCTTGAGGCCGCCGGATTTGAAGTTTTCCGCGCGGACGAGGAGATGCGCGCGGGGGATATTCGCACGGACATGTTCCAAGAGTTGCTTATGGCCGATCTGGTCGTCGCCGATCTTTCCATCGATAACCCGAACGTCTGGTACGAGCTCGGTGTGCGCCATGCACTCAGGGCGCGAGGTGTAATCGGCATCAGGTGCCGGCGCGATTATATGCCTTTCGACGTCTATACCGATCGGTCGCTGAGATACCATCTAAAAGATGGGGCGCCTGACCCTGCCTTTCTGGAAGAGGACAAGAAAGCGCTTGGGAGTTTTGCCACAGAGACAATCGCTTCCTGGTACGAGAGGAAGATCAGTCCGGTGTATCATCTGCTGCCGTACCTCAACGAGCCGGACTTCAAGTCGTTGCGGGTCGAGGAAGCAAAAGAGTTCTGGGAAAAGTATAAGTCGTGGGCGATGCGGATCGAAGTCGCTCGAAAGGGAAATCGGCCCGGCGACATTCTCGAACTTGCAGAGGAGGCCCCGAATATAGGCTTTCGCATCGAGGCCCACCGCACGGCTGGGAAGGCATTGCGTTCCATCGGCCAATTCGCGTTTTCACTTGCTCAATATGAGAAGGCATTGGTCCTTGCCCCCGATGACCTCGGAAGCCGCCGTGAGAAGGGACTGTTGTTGGGCCGTCTAAAAAGGACGGATGAGGCCAAAGAATGGCTTGACGAGCTGGTAAGGGATTTTCCAGATGACGCAGAGAGTTGGGCATTGCGTGGTCGTGTGGAAAAGGAAAATTGGTTTGATGGTTGGCGAAGCGAGGGGAAGAGCGTTGAACAGATGCGTCAGGATGCCCGTGCGGATGACGGTCTGCTGCGGGAGGCTATCGAGGCCTATTCCAAGGGCTTTCGTAAAGATCCCTCGCACTACTACTCTGGGATCAATGCTGTCGCGCTGACGCACATCCTTGCCTATCTGACGGGCAACAGCGAGAAAACCCGGGAGCTAAGTGAGATGGAGGGAGGCGTGCGTTGGGCGGTGCGATTCGCATTGGAAAAAAACCCGAGGGACTACTGGGCGCGTGCCACGCTCGCTGAATTGGAAGTCTTAGTCGGCAACAAAAAGACGGTCGAGGAGGCTTGTAAACGTGCCGTTGCTGTGGCGGAGAAGGACTGGTTCAATTTGAATTCGTCACTTCAACAACTTCTTGGGGCCAAAGATCTCGGTTTTCGACCTCAGGAGGTGAGTGCCGCGATGCAAGTGTTCGAGCTGGCTTTGAGCAAGATCAACCCTCCGGGTAAGGCGTGGGCGCCGGAGCAGGTTTTTCTTTTTAGCGGGCATATGATCGATGCTCCCGGCCGCGAAGAGCCGCGCTTTCCGCCCGACAAGGAGCCGATTGCGGCTAAAGCGATCGCGGACAAACTCGACGCGCTCGGGGCTGGAGCGGAGGATCTGGCTCTTTGCAGCGGCGCCTGCGGCGGCGATTTGCTTTTCGCGGAGGCTTGCCTGGCGCGCGGATTAAAGCTGGAGCTGCGGATCCCCTTTGATGAGCCGACGTTTGTTCGAAAATCTGTCGCCTTTGCTCCCGGCAATTGGACGGAGCGTTTTTATAAGGTGAAGAGTCATCCTAACACCAAGATGTTTGTCATGCCCGATGAATTGGGTCCAACTCCCAAGGGAGCCAACTCCTATTCTCGGGACAATCTGTGGCAACTGTACACGGCGCTCTCGTGGGGGCCGGATAAAGTGCGCTTTGTTTGCTTGTGGAACCGCAAAGGCGGGGACGGTCCCGGAGGGACGGAGCACATGTATGAAACCGTGCAGAAGTACTCCGGTCGGGTCTACGTTCTTGATACAAACCTTCTTTGGTGAAGGAGGAGGGTTATGAGCCTAACGGAGAAGATACAACCTGGGGGCCAGAAAAAAATTTTAGCGTTGGATGGTGGCGGGATTCGCGGAATTTTAACCGTCGAGATTCTGGCAAAGATTGAGGAACTGTTGAGGCAGAAATCAGGCCGGGGACAAGATTTCGTGCTGGCCGATTATTTCGACTTTTTCGCCGGCACCAGTACCGGAGCGATTATCGCTGCCTGTCTTTCCTGGGGCATGACTGTAGATCGGATTCGTAAGTTCTATCTACAAAATGGCACGGAGATGTTTGACAAAGCGTCTCTACTCGATCGGTACTATCGGCACAAGTTTCAAAGCGAAAAGTTATCTGCCCGGCTGCAGTCTGAGTTTGGCACGGAAACAACTCTGGGAAGCGATAAACTGAAAACGCTGCTTATGATGGTGTTACGCAATGCTTCCACCGATTCTCCCTGGCCGGTGTCCAACAACCCGGGAGCGAAATACAATGATTGCACCCGGGCGGATTGCAATCTGAATCTTCCCCTTTGGCAGTTAGTTCGTGCCAGCACTGCTGCGCCCACTTATTTTCCGCCGGAAATGGTGAAGGTGGGGCAGAAGGAATTTATTTTTGTTGACGGCGGTATCACCATGTACAATAACCCCTCGTTCCAAGCGTTCGTCATGGCCACGGTGGAGCCGTACAATCTCAACTGGCCTACGGGAGAGGATAAAATGCTGGTGGTCTCCGTCGGAACAGGGACCAGCCCATACGCAAACGCGGATCTTCGACCAGACGAAATGAATGTTTTGTACAATGCGACGTCGATTCCGTCTGCATTAATGTTCGCGGCTCTCAATGAGCAGGATTTTCTCTGCCGAGTCTTTGGCAAATGCTTGGCCGGTGATCCTTTAGACAGAGAACTGGGTGACATGGTCGGAAAACGAGGACCTGTCCGGCCCAAACTTTTTACCTACATGCGCTACAATGCTGAGCTCACGCGCGCAGGTTTGAATGAGCTGGGTCTCGACGACGTCGAGCCCACGAATGTGCAACAATTGGATTCGGTGGCGTTCGTGGCAGAGCTGCAAAGAGTGGGAAACGCGGTGGCCGAACGAAAAGTTAAAGCCGAGCACTTTGCCGATTTCTGAGCATGGCGGCGTAATCGCCACTAATCTACCAAGACAATCCAACGACTCATCTCTTGAATATGGACCAAGAAATAGTTACCCGCCTTACAAAGCAGATCAAACTCGAAGGGCTCGACGCAATCATCGCCGTGTCGCCGGAGAACGTGACCTACGTTTCGGGATTCGTTGTTCCCTCGCAGTCCTTAATGCGCTGGCGTCACG
>JAHKKJ010000836.1 GCA_020027655.1 Deltaproteobacteria bacterium
ACCGCAGACGGCCAGGACGTCTACGGCGGCGAGAGGTTTTTACCGAGTCCGTCTATAACCTCGCCGCCGACGACTAAAAGTGGTGGCCACGCTGGGTGACGCCGTCATCGAAGAACCGGTTTCCGTTCCGGCCGCGAGGTCATCGTGAAGGATGTCGTTATTCCGACCGTCCCATGAGCGGCCACGACAGGGAAGTCCGATGAGTCAGCTTGTGGCACCTAGCGGACCTTGCGAAGCGAGACCGCCATGTCGGCTTATGACCCAAAGCAGGCATCCTGGGCCCCGAGGGTCAGAGCCAGCCAGATCAATAGTCGTCGTGGGGCCTTGGTAGCTTGCGTCTCTCGGAGCGGGTTGATGACGCCGGCGGTATGAGCGTCAGTGAGAGGATGGACCCAACGCACGGTCAGGTTTGAGCTCCGCCGCGATGAGACCGTTTGGTCCCTTGCCATAACGTACCAGCACGGTCTGGGCAGGCCTAAGCTCGATGAAGCCGCAGCGGCGAAGCGTCTCCATATGCACAAAAATATCGGCAGTCTGCGGGCCGCGGGTTAGAAAGCCAAAACCGCGCAGTCGATTGAACCACTTCACCACCGCTCTTTCCCAATCGCTCTCTGGAATGACGACGACATGGGTACGCTGCGGCACCTGCGATGGACGGATCGCCGTCGAATCGTCAATGCTACAGATTCGGACGGCCTGAAGACCCTTCGGACTCCTCACGACTTCGCAGACCGCGCGTGCGCCTTCGTAGGCGGTCTGGAAGCCGGCGCGTCGCAGGCAGGTCACATGCAGGAGAACGTCGGGCAAGTCCTCATCCGGAGCGATAAAGCCGTAGCCCTTTGACGGATCGAACCACTTGACCGACCCTAACACTTCGAAGACATCAGGTTTGATTTCCCCCCCACGTTGAATACAGCCCTCCAGACGTGGCGGTTCTTTCGCCCCCATCGTTACGCCCCCTGCACCTCGACCCTAGCAATCACGCCAACACGAATGAGCTGGCGTTGTGCCGGTGCGATCACCCGTTACCAAGAAGGCAGCGAGCGCATCTCCGCAAGACATCTCGAAATATTTTGCAGGCTTGTGGCAATTTCGCCACCAACTCTGGATCACGATGTGATCAAATCGCCATCGGAGTCCTCGTTGCCAGTTGGCAAAGGACAGCCGACTAGAGTGGGGCCTAGTAATGCGTACCGCTATCTCTACCGCGGCACCGCCGCGTCACCTGCGCTGGCAGGCTGCTTTCACCATCAAGGCTTATCAAACTTTATCGCCGGTCGTTTGGCACCACGCCTTCGTGTCTGACACACACATGACGAATTGGTGTGGCGGCTCAGATCTATTTTTGACCTGGGTTTCCGACGGCAGCCCAGATGGGAAAGCCAAGACGGCTAACATCCCGGGCGTCACCGTTCGCCGCTCGTTTCGCCATCTACCAGCCTAAACGTTGAGGGCGTCGCCGGTGGCTAAAAGACTCCCGCCCTAGTAACTAGTAATGGAGGGGGCTATGCGTTCAGCAAAGAAGCACATCCATCCCATTGATATGGAGATCATATATCGAGCCTATAGGTCGGTTTGGACCGTGCTTAACCACGAAAAACGCCTGACTGATTCCGATGAGGCTCACGAGCTAAGCGACAAGGTGACCCGTAAGCTTGTGGAAGTTGCGCGTGACGGCGTGATCGATCTCGAAACGCTGCGGGAGCGGACACTAGCAGAGATTACGCGATCATAATCAGGTGGGCCGCAAATTAGTTGTGCTGCGACCGCCCGGTAGAGGCTTGGCCGCATGTGATCGCGGGTCGGAATGAGTTTATCGAAGCGTGAGTTAGCATTTCGCTGACGCTGCGCTGATCTCCCAGGAGATGCGGGGCGTCGGCTTCGGCCGACGCCCTTTCGAAACCGGGCGGCTAATTGGTTGTGTACCGCTCCGGAATGTGAAGCGGGCAGAGCGTCGTTGGTCGCCGCCCTCTTATTACTCAGCAAGCTCGTCGAGAATTCTAGCGCGATCATCCTCGCGCGATTGCTGGAGCAGTAGAAACGCTTCCAGGAGGCGCATACTCTCGGCGGTATCCTGGCCGTCTCGCTCCGACTCTACGATCAGCCGCTGCTGCTTGGCGATAAAGGCCTTACCCTCAGCGACGTGCTGTTCGGCTTGAGCGAGCTGTCCCAAGAGAATTTCCCGGGCCATATGCTGCGTCTCCGCAGAATTTGCGATACGTCAGGCAGCTTCGGGACCATGGCGGGAAGAAGGGTTCCTAGCCTCGTCACAAAGGCGGTCAAGCTCTTCTTTCGCCGCTGGACTGTGCAACCACTGAAATGCGTCTTCAACAGACGCACTGTGAAGCCACTGAAATGCCTCCTTTAGGCTGGGCTCGAACTGCAATTCAAATGCGACCGAACGCCATTCACGGAACTTGCCGGAGCGGGCGAGTTCGCGTGCGCGCTTTTGCATTTGCTCCAAGGTTTCACTCATTACTGCACCTCAACCTAGGTGAGTGCGAATTATTGCGCCTGACTGGTGTTGGAGAAGAGATCGATTAGGGGTTACACCCAATGAGACCCGGCCTTAGCGGG
>JAHKKJ010000228.1 GCA_020027655.1 Deltaproteobacteria bacterium
GTGAGGAGTGAGGCGAGTTAATATTGGAAATGAGATACTTTGCATTTGATCAGGACAAGTTTTGGATTGGCGCTCTTTCGGTTTCACTCAGGACAGGCTTTTTGGGTTGAGTAAGGAATACGTGAAGAATAAAATTGCCAAAAACTCTTGTTTGGGTAACTGGAAATCAACAACCCACACTCGATATTCGACAGCGAGATCGACGGCAGAGTTACGGGAAGGCAAGAGTGTTCTTGAGGGCGCGCTCGACCTGGGCAAGAAGCGCGGGTGTCAGACTTCCCAACCGTTTGACCAGACGCCGTTTATCGACGGCTTTGATCTGTTCGGTCACGACCTTGGATGCAAACGTCAGACGGGCAATCCCTTGGGTATGATCGCGTGACTGGGAGAGAGATGCGCCGTGTTCTTGGTCAGTGGGACGACGACCACCAGCTGGCTGAACTGATTGATACTATCATTGGAGAGAACGATCACCGGCCGGGTCTTTTTGATCTCGACGCCGATGGTCGGGATTAGCGACTACGACATCACCCCGCTTTACGCCGACCACTGGCTTCCTCCGCCTCCAAGATCTCCCAGGCCTCTTGGTCGCTCAATTTCCACTCGCTCAAGAGCTCACGTTCCTCTTTCGCCTCGCGGTCCGAGCGCTGGTTATAGTACGTCGCGTAATCGCGCTCCAGTTGCTTGCGTGCGACTGAATCAAGAAATGCGGTCAGCATGCTTGTGATCACACGGCTGCGCCGCGCTTTCGGAATAACGGCGTTGGCCCGCTTCACCAAGTCTCGGGGAAGTGAAACGCTTACGACTTCATATTGTCGTCGAGCGGCTGGCATGAGTTTACCTCCCGAACTTGGCGCCCTTTGCGCCTCTGCGCGAGACACGGTTTTTCCGAACTGTTTTCCAAAATTTCAAATATCTTTGGCTAGGTTTTATTTGCGGTAATGGACCGGCGGCATTCGGCAAGGAATGCCTTCTTTCGCAAGCTCGGCTTGGTAGATGGCGCGGACTTCGCGCGGTTCATCTTCATAGTCCATCACCGTGCCGCCTTCCTGTTCCGGCACCGTCGGCAGATAATTTTTGCCTACGCCCCTCTGCCCGCGCCGCAGCGCTAAATGGAGCCCGGGTTCCGCGCTGGTGGTGAAGTGCGAGTGATACCAACCCTCGGGGGGAACCAGAAGACTTCCTTTGCGCCAGTCAACCTTGACGAATTTATTGTCCTTTGAAGCTCCGCTCGGTTCGTCTTTCGGCCACATGAGCGTGTATCCCTTGCCGCCAAGAACAATGACCTGGGCGCCGGCACCATGGTAGTGGGGCTTGCGGTAGGTGCCGCTGCCAATCGCCATGATGTGACCCACCATGGCCTTATTTCCCGACCCGGTAATGCCGAGCCGGCTGTAGTCAACTCCGCGCCGCGGATATTTCGTCAACGGCATTGCATAAACGTCGGAGATGAAATTGATTGAAGTATCCTCGAATTCTCCTTCTTTGACTTCACTGGAGAAGTAATCGCTTTGACCCGCGAAGCGGTCGGTGAATTCGTACGGCGTGTTGAAGATAAAATCCGCCGAGGCAAACGCGTTAAAAATGATCGGCGCATTGCTCGGCGCAACGAAGCGCACGGGCTCGGTCGCGGAGCCGTTGAAATGCTGGTGTTTGACGTTAAGGGGCGGAGAAAAAAGGCTGCCCGCTTGCCACTCCAAAACGATCGTCTGGTTGGTCTTTTCGCACCAGAACTGCGTCGCTCCGCGGCCTTCCAGAATCAAGATCAGCTCTTCATAGAGATGACGCATAGGCTTGAAACTTTTTCCCGGCGGGATCTCGGCGACAAGTGAGCCGACGAATCCTTGCGAGCCTTCGAGGTGGCAGTAAGCTGCCGGGCCTCCAAGGCGCTCCCAGTGGCCGAGCTTCACCGTGCGCAAGTCTTCCACCCCGTAGCCGGTGATGACCGGCAATCCCTCAGCGGCGCAAAATTCCAAGAACGGAGATTTCCGCAGAAACCGCGACTTTGCCACTTGTTCCATGACTTCTGCTGATTCACTTAATACCATTGGGTCCTCCTAGAGACACAAACAGACCTCG
Organism: Deltaproteobacteria bacterium; assembly: GCA_020027655.1. Classification (GTDB taxonomy): domain Bacteria; phylum Desulfobacterota; class Binatia; order UBA9968; family UBA9968; genus DAIRFP01. Next base: position 2,080 of record JAHKKJ010000228.1, read on the forward strand.
TTTCATTGTGAAATCTCTCGCCTTGCCGAGCGGGGTCGTCACTCCCGCGAAAGCGGGAGTCCAGGTTTCATGATGCAAGCTTAGTCGTTCACCATCGACTTCCTCGTGATCGAGAAAGGATCTCTGGATTCCCGTTTTCACGGGAATGACGTGAGGAACGTACACCGTGTCCTAATACATTTTTCAAAGTTGGCTTGGAGCCAACACCTTTTCAATCCTTGCCTTGCAGACAGCTTCTTATTTGCCTTTGTAATCCGGATGATGACGCACCGCATCCATGAACCACTCGCGCATGGCCCGGCCGTAAGTACGGTGCGGATCCCCTTTGACCCGTTCTCGATCCGGCTCCACTTTGACGACGATAAAGTGCGGTCCCGCCGTGTCGATAGCCTGCTTCACGGAAGCAGAGAAGGCTTCTTCACTGCGGACGGTTGCGGTTTTGTCGATCCCCGCGCCCTGAGCGATCTTTTCCAGATCGGCCCTGCGGGTGGTAAACGTCGCCCCCATACGCGCGTAGGAGCCGTTATCAAAGATGATGGCCACGAAATTGAGCGGGTTGACATCGGCTACAGTGATCAAGCTGCTCGTATCGACCATCAGACTGCCGTCGGAGTCCAAAGCGATAACCTTGCGGTCGGGAAAGGCGGCGGTGAGCCCTAGCGCGAAGGGAATGCAGAGTCCCATGTTACAGCCAAGAAAGTTCGCTCCTTCGAGCCGGAGCGACGACCAAAACGCAGTGTTTGACGAAAGACTGGTGACCGTGAACATATGCTTGTCCACCATGGGCGCCAACAGTTTGAGGCAATCGTATCGTTTCATTACAAGCTAGCTCCCGATTTGATTAACCGAGTAAAGGTTTATCGACGAACCTGATAATCAGGATGGCGGCGCACCGCGTCCATGAACCACTCTCTCATGGGCCGGCCCGACGTGCGGCTGCGATCAGCCGCCACGCGTCCTGCGTCCGGTTCAACCTTGGCGACGATGAAATGCGGGCCGGTGCTTTCCATTGCCTGCTTTGCCGCAGCCGAAAACTCCTCCAGCGTCCTCACCGTGCCGCTTTTGGCGATGCCGGCGCCTTGCGCCATTTTCGCCAAGTCGGTCCTGCGGGCGGTAAAGGTCGATCCCATAAAAGCATAGGAGCTGTTGTCAAAGACAAAGGCCACGAGATTGCCAGGGTTCACATCGGCTACGGTGATCAAGCTGCTGCTGTCGTTCATCAGGCTGCCGTCGGAGTCTATCGAGATGACCTTGCGCCGGGGAAAAGCCATCGTCAGCCCGAGGGCAAAGGGCAAACAGAGCCCCATGTTGAGGGCAAAAAAGTTTGGCCCCTCGGGCCGGACGTTGTACCAGAACGGCGCGTTCGTCGACAGACTGGTCACGGCGAGCATATGCTCATCGACCATTGGGGCTAACAGTTTGAGACAATCGAAACGTTTCACCAGAGCACCTCGCCGCTCAATAACAAAGCAATCGGATGACTATAATCCTGGCAAGCAAAGCTGCCTTCTTGGAGCATGCGTTTCAAAGTCGCCTTCTGACTCACCACTCGATACGGGACGCGCAGGGCGCCAAGCAGCGGCTCGGCCACCTGCTTGAACATTAGCAGCGCAAGAATCAAAATCGGCGCGCCGTAAACCATTCCCATTTGCGACAACGCCCAACTCGACACGAGCAGTCCGGCAACACCCGTCACAAAAGCGACCCGCCGCCCGCCAAGCGCGGCGCCGGCGCAAAACGCGATGCCGTTTCCTTCTCCGGCGACCGTCACGGCCGTGAAAAAGGAATCCTGCCGAACGGCTTCTGTCAGAGCATAGGTGGGCTCCTCCGGAAGCGTCACCACCAAATCGATGCCCTGCTCCTTGAGAGTCTCCACGATCACTTGTACCGATTGCTGATCCATCGAACCTCCTTTTGAAACGAATACAACAAAAGCCTATGCCGGAATCGTGAAAACAACCGCCGTTGGACCGACTGTCGCCTCGCCGTTGCTGAAAAACCCTCTCGGAGTCCTTCGACGGGCTCAGGACGAACGGAGCGAAGTTCGAAATGACCCGAGTGAAATCCGTTCATGCTGAGGCCCTCGAAGCATTCCATGCCTTTTCAGCAACCGGCTAGTGCTTGTTGCCAGTTGGCTTCCCAATTCCATATTGTTCCCAATCTTTTTCTACCTTCGCCATCATCTCCCGCGCCGGGAGACAGACGGGTGGAAAACTTTTTGCGTCGTAGCGGGTCGCGTCGATAAGAATCTTCGAGGTGCGCGCCGGCCCCTCCTGTTCTTCCTTGGGCAAAGAGGGGTCCAAGAAAATCCCGGTGAGCCCGTTCATGATCTCGATGTCGCGGTGTGGCTGCACCCGCGTGGCCACCGCCCATTCAACGGCGGCGGGATCGAACGGGTCGACATCGTCATCAACCACGGTCACCTGCTTGATGTGGCGCCCGCTGGGCGAGCCGAACACGGCCAGGCCGACCATCTTGCCGTATCCTTCATAAAGCTTGTCGATGGCCACCACGACATGAAAGACGCCGCAACCGCCCTCGGTGAGATGCACCGCTTTAACCCCGGCCAAACTGATGTTACGGAGAATTTCCGACTCCTTGCCCACCGCCGTGAGCACATCGGTTTCATGCGGCGGCGCGCCTTGATAGGCAAGATGGAGAATCGGATTCTTGCGTCGCGTGAGCGCGGTCACGTGAATGGTCGGGCGCGGCATCTTCAATCCGCCGTAATGGCCGGTGAATTCGCCGAAAGGCCCCTCTTCCTGTTTTTCATCGGGCTTGAGGTACCCTTCGAGCACGAGCTCGGCATCCGCCGGCACAAGCAACGGCACGCTCTTACATTGCACGACCTCAAACGGCTTCCCGCGCAGCGCGCCGGCCATCGCCAGCTCGTCGACGCCGAACGGAAACGGACAGGAAGCGGCCATCACCAGGCGCGGATCGACGCCGATCGCAATCGCGATCGGAAAGGGTTCGGTGGGCGCTTTGCGGTGTTGCAGCATGAAGTTGGTGTAGGGTCCCGAGAGAATGCCGAGCGTGCGCGGGCCATGCACTTGATTGCGATAGATACCGACGTTGCGAAACCCGGCCACCGGATCGCGCGTGTGATGACAGCAGAGCGTCAGAAACGCGCCGCCGTCGAGACTGTTGAGGCGCGGCGCGGGAAGTTCGAGGATGTTGATGTCATCTCCCTGGAGAATAACCTCGTGGCAAGGGCCGCTGTCGACGGGAACCGGCGGCAACGGCTGGCTGACCCGCCGATTCCACTCGCGGTGAACTTCCTGTTGATCGCACTGCATCGCCAGGGCGTAGCGCTTGCGCGAGGCCAAGGCGTTGATGAAGATCGGAATGTCCTTGCCGCCGGGGCGCTCAAACAGCAGCGCCGGGCCGCGGCCCCTCAAACTCGTCACGCAGACTGCGCCCAGCTCTTGATCCAAGTCGACCGGCACGCGCACGCGGGCAAGCTCGCCTTCTCTGTCGAGCAGCTCAATGAATTCTCGCAGGCCAGAAAACCCCACAAAACTCTCCTTATGAGAAAATCTCCCCTGGCCCCTCCCTTCGACTGCCCTCAGGGCATGCTTTTTCAAAGAGGGGAACTGGTTCGGCGAAGTTCACTGAGTGAACGGACACGCAGTTAAACTTCCCCTTTGAAAAAGGGGGACAGAGGGGGATTTGATTTTCCATTTCAGCTGATGCCATGGCTTCGAATATTAGAATCAACTTTCGGGACACCACGCTAGCGCGGCATGATCGTCTTGATAAATTCCACGATCTCTTCTCGCAAACGGACATACTTCTCGGTCGAGATGTCCGGGTACGGCATGCCTTCTTTGGGCACGAGAATATCCTGGACATGCTCTTTTGAAACATCCCGGCGCAGGCTGGCAAAACGGGCGGCCTTGCTCCATTCGAGCTGCCCCTCCGGAGACAACAGGAAGTCGACGTACACTCGCAACGCGTTCGGATGGGGCGCGCTGCGCGGAATCGCCAGGCTGCCATTGCCGGCGGTAATGTAAGTTCCCTCTTTGAGGGTCTCAGGGTTGAGATGCTTTAGCGGCAGGCCCCGGGCGATGAACTCGTTGGTCAGCACGTCGCTTGGTCCGATCGCAATCGGATACTTGCCGCGCGCGGCAAAATCCAGCATCTGCCGGTCGTCACGCGGCATCACCAAATCCTTCAGGGCGAATATTTTTCGTATGAAGTCCTTGCCGAGTCCTTCATGGGAGTACCACAAGGTCAAGTTTCCCAAGCCGCCACCGGCGCCGACCGGATCCTTGAGCGCGATCTTTCCCTGCCATTTTGGCTCGAGAAGGTCTTTCCAAGATTTGAAGTCAGCTCCCGAAACCAGATTGGAATTGTAGATGAACGGCGCCTTGACGTATGCGCTGAAAACCAGATTGTAACTTTGCGCTTCATCGGAAAATGTCAGCTTACCGCCGCGCCACTTACCCGGATCCTGGGTATTCGGGCCGGAAAGCCATGGTTTGACTGCGACCAGAGCTTTTGCCGGGAGAAGGGTTTCGAGCGCCGTGGTCGTACCGGTAATCAGCACGTCCGTGCTGTTTCGGCCGGCGGCAAGCTCATTGAGCAGTTTAGGGCCGATCTGATTACCGGCCATGCTCTGCAATTCGACCCTGATATCCGGATATTTTTTCTGAAAGGCCAAAGTCAGCGCATCGCGCGTCTCGCTTCCTTGCGGTCCGATGACCGAAACCATGCCTTCCTTCTTGGCTGCGGCCAAAATCTGCTCCCAGGACTGGGAAGATTGGGCGATCGCCGCCGCTGGCGCGAGCGAACCGACAACAATCGCGATGAGTAAATTTTTTGCCACAAGAAACATCGATGCCCTCCGATAATTTTCGCGTCAACGGCCGAAAGCTTCTTTGAACAATGCAGTAAGGTCGTCTTTGATATCGATCGCTTGTTGCGTGTAGGTCTTGATCGATCCCGGTATCGGCACTCTCCACGGCGAGTGATCGGTAGGCACGTCCAAGCGCGCGCTGATATATCCATTGACCTTGGCGAACCCCTCCTGCCCTTCTTTCGACAATAGCCAGTTGATATAAACCTTGGCGGCGTTTTGGTGCGGCGCTCGATTGAAAAAACCCAAGCCGCCCGAGCCCGGGCTGACGTCGGAGCCTTCCTTGATCTGTCGTGGATCCAAAATCGCAATGGGTAGACCGTCCTTTATGCGCTCTTCGGCGACAATGTCCGAAACCCCGATCAATATTGAATATTTTTCCCGGGCGATGCCGTCGATCTCCTGAGTATAGTCTCGCAGGATCGCTGGCTCTTGTTTGGCCAGGGCGCGAATGAAATTTGGACCAAGCTCCGGATGCAGGTAGAAAAACGTAAACGTGGCCTGACCCGGTCCCGCTCTGGTCGGGTCGTCCATGACGATCTTCTTCCGCCATTTGGGGTTTAGCAAATCTTTGTAGGATTTGATTTCCTGCGGCTTCGTCACTTTCGGGTTGACAAAAAGGGTGCCTCGTTGCGACGGCGTCATCACCAGGAAGCGCTTTCCCGAATCGGCGAATTCCAGAGCCCCGCCGCGCCACTGCTTGGGGTCCTTGACCTCGGGCAAAACGAGCGCCGGCTCCATCGGATCCAACATCCCTCCGGGCAGGAGCACGAGCAGACCGGTGGTGGTGCCGGTGATCGAGGCGTCCCAGAGATACTGCCCGGCGCCCCGCTCGGCGGAAAGTCGCGGACCGATACCGGATCCTCGGTCGGCGAAGTACTCGACCGTGATGCCGTATTTCTTCTGGAACGGTTCCACCAACACATCGCGGCGGTCGGCCCCGACGGGACCGATGACGGCGACTTTGCCTTCCTTTTTTCCCGCCGCCAAAATTTTCTCCCACTCCTGGCCGAAGCATAATTGAGCACTTGCGGCCGACAGAGCCATCAGTAAAGAAACTATTAAACGCGATCGAGGCAGGTTTATCATCGTGTCATCCTCCCTATTTGCCGTGCTCGAGGGACTTGCGCCATTTGCTGAGCGTCTGTTCTTTCAAAGCCGGGCTCGACTCGCACACTTCGGGGAACTCGTTGCGCCAGGGGAAAGGCCGGCAAGCGTCGATGATCGCCTTCGAAGAAAAATACTCTCGCCGCTTCTTGTCCTCGGGCGAGATCAGCGGATCGAGTGGCCCGCTCCAGGTTTGCCGCAGGATATCGACGTCTTTTTCCGGATTGCTGCGCGTGCTGATCGCCCAGATCACCTCTTCGAGATCCATGGGGTTGATATCCTCGTCCACAACGACGACCCAACGTGACAGGTAGGCGATCGTGCGGCTCTGGAGCGCGATCGCGGCCGCTTGCCGCGCGTGTCCGGCATAGCGCTGGCGCAAAGAGATGACGACGAACATCCGCGCCGCGCCCGCCTCGTGACACCAGACGGCTTTGACGTCCGGCACTCCGGCATTTTCCAAATCTTCTTCCAACAGGGCCGAACGGAGGATCGCCTGGGTGTAGACCTTGCCCGACGGCGGCTTCACCGGCGGCGATCCGAGCACGATCGGGTCGTTACGGTGATAGAGCGCCTTGACGCGAAAAACCGGCTCGTCGCGCACACCGCTCGCATAATAACCGGTCCATTCGCCGAAGGGACCTTCGGGAAGACGTTCGTCCGGCATCGCGTAACCTTCAATAGCGATTTCGGCGTGAGCCGGTATCGGCAGGCCGGTGACGGCTCCGCGGATCACCTCGACAGGCTCGCCTTTGAGACCGCCGGCGTAGTCGAGCTCACAGACGTGCTGCGGCACGGAGGTGCTCGCGGCCATGTGAATGATCGGCTCGGAGCCGAGCACGATCACGGCGGGCATCGGTTCCTTGCGCGCGAAGCATTTGTCGCGATGAACACGGCCATGTTTACCCGGCGAGATGTAGAGGAATACCCGGTCGCGATCCAAAGTCATCACTCGATAGGCACCCATATTAACGGCGCCGCCATCGGGATCGGCGGTAATCGCCGCATCTCCCGTGCCCAGGTAGCGTCCGCCGTCCTTCTCATGCCAGCGCGGCGCCGGAAACTTGCCCATGTCTATTTCGCCGCCGCGCAAAACATTTTCCATCACCGGTCCATCTTTAACAAACTTTGGCGGGACGAGCTCCAGCTCCTTGCGCTTGCGCCGCCACGCCGTCTTGATGCCGTTCACATCGAGGCCGGCGGGAAGCCCGAGGGTCAGCGCCAGACGCTCTTTCGAGCCGATGTCGTTGACCAGCAGCCGGTAGCCGGGCCGGTGATCGACAATGTCGTCGAACAAAACCGCCGGCTGATTGCGCCCACGCATCAGATGCTCGGCCAGCACGCCGATCTCGATGTCCCAGTGCGCCCCGCGCAGAACCCGCAGTTCGCCGAGCTTCTTCACGTCGTCAAGCCACTGTCGCAAGTCCCGATGCGCCATAGTTCTTCCCTTCTAACATTGCTCCGCCATCATGAGCTCCTGATCGAATCAACCTTCGTCATCAGCGGCCGAAAACCTCGGTCAATATCGGAAATAGATCGTCCTTCTTGTCGATCGCTTCCTGGGTGTAGGTCTTGATCGATCCCGGCTGCGGCACCCGCCAAGGAAATGTGTGATCGGTTGGGACATCGAGACGATTGCTGATATATCCCGTGGCGCGCGCATAAATTGTTTGGCCTTCTTTGGAAAGCAGCCAGTTGATATAAACCTTCGCGGCATTCGGGTGCGGCGCGCGATTGAAGATCGACAGGCCGCCGGAGGCG
>JAHKKJ010000229.1 GCA_020027655.1 Deltaproteobacteria bacterium
GAGGATATCGGCGCTCAGGCACTCAAGACTGGCATGCTTGCGAACTTCAAAATCATCGACACCGTAGCAAAAAAAATCTCCCAACATCGTCTGAGAAATCTTGTCGTAGATCCCGTCATGGTGGCGAAGTCCGGAGACCTGCTGCTCCGAAAAAGTGCCATCGACGCTCTGCGCACGCACCTTATTCCGCTGGCCACCGTTGTCACCCCCAACATTCCCGAAGCGGAAGAACTAACCGGCATGCGCATCACTAAAGCACCGGATTTCCACGAGGCCGCGAAACAAATCCTGGCGATGGGAGCAAAAACCGTTGTCATCAAAGGAGGACACCGCCGGGGACCCGCAAACGATATTTTTTATGACGGAGAAAAATTTAGATACTTGGGCTCTCCCCGTATACGCACGCGCCATACCCATGGCACGGGTTGCACTTTTTCCGCCGCCATTGCTGCGTATCTCGCCAAAGGGAAAGAGGTCGAGGAGGCTGTCGTCTTAGCCAAGAAGTACATCACCCAGGCGATCCGCCACGGCTTCGCCATCGGTTCAGGTCACAGTCCCGTCCACCACTTCCAGCGTTTTTGGAAGAACTGAAGATTGAGCATGGAGGATAGAAGATCGAGGCGGGCTCCTACAACGGGCCGGCAGTTTATGCTCGGACTGGTCCGTTTGGTTTTATAAGGTTGACCTTACACTCGATGCCAGTATCTGTAAAATCTTCAAGATCGGAGCGGTGCAGAGTTTATCTTCCGCCGGACTCCATCTCGGCGACGATTTCTCGCGCCGCAGCAACCGGGTCCTTCGCTTCAACAATCGGTCGTCCCACAACGATGTAGTCAACTCCGGCTGCGACGGCATCCCCAGGGGTCATCACACGCTGTTGATCGTTCCGGTTACCCGCGACTGGGCGAATTCCCGGAGTAACGATAATGAAACGACGGCCACAGGCGGAGCGAATGTCCGTCACCTCGTGCGGTGAGGCGACGACGCCGTCCATGCCTGCTTCCTTTGTCAGTAGCGCCAGTCGCACAACTTGATCAGCCACTTTACCATCGACACCGACTCGCTTGAGATCGTCCTGGTTCAAGCTCGTCAGAACGGTGACGGCCAGCATGATCGGCTGCCGCCGCTTCTCTTGACGGCAAATCCGGTGCACTTCTTTTACCGTAGCGCGCATCATCTCCAGGCTGCCGGACGCGTGGACATTGAACATCTTGACGCCCAATCGCGTCGCTTCCACCGCTGCTTTGGCCACCGTGGTGGGGATATCATGAAATTTAAGATCGAGAAAAACTTCCCCGCCAATTTCCTGAATAAGCCGCACGGCTTGCGGGCCGGCGCAGGTAAAGAGCTGTTTTCCGACTTTGAACATTCCCACTTCTGGCGCAAGAAGTCGAACCAGCTGCTTAACGTGTTCAAGATGGTCGACATCGAGAGCGACAATCAGCCGCTCTCTCATCGATAGGCGGGAACGAACCAACTCGAGGTTGGATGCCATGCTCTATGCCTGAAGCGATTGGGTGATGATGCTATGGATTGTTTGCGCCGCGTCGCCCAACGGGATCTCGTCGGTTTTACCATCGCGGCGCCAGCGCAGCTCCACACGCTCTTTCTCAAGTCCCTTGACGCCGACCGTCAGCCGTAAGGGAATTCCGATCAGATCGGCATCTTTAAACTTGACTCCCGGCCGCTCATCGCGATCATCCAAAAGAACTTCAACGCCGCGCTTCTGGAGCTGCTGATAAATACGATCGGCGGCTTCTTGGAGCGCTTGGTCTCGATAGTTGATCGGCAGGAGCAAAACATGGAACGGGGCAATAGAGAACGGCCAGATGATACCGTTGGAATCATTATTTTGTTCGATGGCGGCTGCGACCAAACGGGAGATGCCGATGCCGTAGCAGCCCATTTCAATGGGACGCTCTCGCCCCTCGGTGTCGAGATAAGTAGCGCCTAAAGGCTCACTGTATTTCTTCCCCAAGTAAAAGACCTGGCCCACTTCGATGCCCCGATAGCTTTCGAGAAAACCCTCATCACAGCGCGGACACGAATCGCCCGCGACGGCCAATCTTAGATCGGCGAAAGCACCGGGCGTAAAATCTCGCTCCTGATCGACTTCAATGTAATGAGCGTTGGGTTCATTGGCCCCCGCGACCGCCCCGCGCATTCCTTGGATGGAAAGATCCGCCACAGTTCGCAAGGTGAGACCGATGGGTCCGAGGAACCCGGGGCTCACCTGAGTCGCCGCTTCCACTTCCGCTTCGCCGGCCAAAGCGACTTCCCCGCAGCCCAATGCCGCCTGTAACTTCACCTCGTTGATTTCATGATCGCCTCGCACCAAGGCAGCCACGAGTTCATTCTTATCGGTTCTGTACACCAATGTTTTGATGAACTTCTCGGCTGGAAGCTTGAGATATTCCGCTACCTCCGCAACGCTTTTTTTGCCCGGGGTTGAAACCTTCTCGCGCTTGGGTGAGTTCTCGTTGAGATCGCGGCCCGCAGGTCTACGCGCTTTAATTTCAGCCTTTTGTACGTTGGCAGCATATTCGCATTTATTGCAGCTCACGATGGCATCTTCGCCGGATTCAGCCAGCACTTGGAATTCATGGGACCGGCTCCCGCCAATGGCGCCTGTGTCCGCTTCCACGGCGCGAAACTGCAAACCGCAGCGCGAGAAGATTCTTTTATAGGTTTGGAACATGTTCTCGTATTCACGTCGGCAGTCCTCCACATCGACGTGAAAACTATAGGCATCCTTCATAATGAACTCGCGACCCCGCATCAATCCAAACCGCGGCCGGACTTCATCGCGAAATTTTGTTTGAATCTGGTACAGATTGAGGGGCAGCTCGCGATAGGAGCGCACGATTCGACGCACCAAGTCGGTGATCACTTCCTCGTGTGTCGGACCCAGGCAAAAGTCCCGCTCGTGACGGTCTTTGAACCGGATGAGTTCCTTGCCGTAAACCAGCCAGCGACCGCTCTCCTGCCACAATTCTGCGGGACAGGCGATGGGAAGAAGAAGCTCTTGCGCTCCCGCTCGATCCATCTCTTCGCGAACGATCGCTTCGATCTTTCGAATGACCTTCAATGACAACGGCAGGTAGTCGTATATGCCGCGGCTGAGCTGCCGAATGAACCCGGCTCGGACCAATAACTTGTGACTCACCACTTCCGCGTCGGCCGGATCTTCCTTAAGAGTAGGGATGAAGGTTTTGCTCCACCGCATAAGTTTTAGAAATGTGGCTGAACTAAAGAACTTTACTCGCAGTTGTTTCGCACTCTGCGAGAATAGAGAGGTTAGCCGTCGACCGCCGCTGCTTTTTCTGCTTCCTTCTCGGCGACCAGGTTTTTGACCTCTGCCATCAGCGCGTCAACGATCTGCGCTTCGGGGACTTTGCGTATCACTTCCCCTTTTTTAAAGATGAGACCGATGCCCTTGCCGCCAGCGACTCCGAGATCGGCGGCGCGCGCCTCCCCGGGCCCGTTGACCTCGCAACCCATAACCGCAACGTGGATGTTAAGGTTGCTGTAGGGACGCATTCGTTCCTCGACCGCCTTTGCCAAACCGACGAGATCCACATCAGCTCGCCCACAAGAAGGACAGGCGACAAAAGTCATCCCGTCTTTCTTGAGTCCAAGGCATCTGAGAATTTCGGCGCCGACTCGCACTTCCTCTACCGGATCGGCAGCCAGCGAAACACGTATGGTATCACCGATTCCTTCCGCGAGAAGGGTGCCGAGGCCCACCGCCGACTTGACTGTACCGATAGTAGGGGTGCCCGCCTCCGTCACACCGAGATGGAATGGATAATCCACTTTATCGGCGAGCATGCGGTAAGCTTCGATGGTCATCAAAGGATCTGAAGCTTTCAGGGAGATCTTGATCTCGGGATAATTCAATTCCTCCAGTATACGGATATGCCGCAAACCGCTCTCTACCATCCCCGCAGCGGTGGGACCACCGTACTTTTGCAGCAGATCTTTCTCTAATGAACCGGCGTTGACGCCGATGCGAATTGGAATTTTTCGTTCCGCGGCGAGCTTGACGACTTCCTCGATGCACCATCGGGCGCCGATATTCCCGGGATTCAGCCTCAGGCCATCGACTCCTTGTTCCAGCGCCATCAGTGCAAGCTTGTAGTTGAAATGAATGTCGGCAATCAAAGGGATGCGGATCTGCTTCTTGATTCTTCCCAGTTGCTCCGCCGCTTCACGGACCGGTACGGCCACGCGCACGATGTCACAGCCGGCAACTTCCAAGGCCCAGATTTGATCAACTGTGGCTTCGACGTCGCGGGTGTCCGTTTTGGTCATGGATTGGACGGTAACGGGTGCACCGCCGCCCACTTTGACCTTGCCCAGCTGTATTTGTCTCGTTTTTCGGCGTTGGATCATGGCTTCACTATAGGCAACCTAGAGAGCCGGGTCAACAAACTGTGAATGCTAGGCCTCTTCCTTCCTTCTTCGATCTCCCTCAGGGATAATCAACAGCCGGCGATACGAACCTTGCCCCAGACTCTTGGTTGTTACCCAAGGATCGTCTTGCAGCGCCGCGTGAATAATGCGGCGGTCGGCGGCGCTCAAGGCATCGACGGTTACGGTCTTTCTCTGACGCTTCGCCTTTTCCCCCAAACGTAACGCCATATCTTCCAGAGACTTGCGGCGACGCTGGCGATAATTTTCAATATCCACGACGATGTGTGGGCCCTCAGTTCCGCCTCGCTCGCCGGCAATACGGCTGACCAAATATTGTAGCGCTTCGAGGGTCTGTCCCTTGCGCCCGATCAATAGGCCACTATTTTCGGCGCGGATCTCCACCACGGTTTCGTCGGTCTTCTCCCCTACCCTCAATTCGACTTCAGCGCTGATCCCCATCAAGTTCAATATCTCTGCCAATATTTCTTTCGCCTTCTGACCCATGGCCGCCGCTTCTGCCGCTACCAGGGGCTGCTCCTCCACCGGGACGGGTTGCAGCTCTGAAGCCAGCAAGTCGATGGCGGATTTTCTGAGCGTCGCACGGATGCGCGCTTTCTGAGACCCGAAGCCCAAGATCCCTTTCTTACCCTCCGACAAGATGTCGACCGTGATCTTGTCGCGCTCGACTCCCAGCAGCTTTAGCGCGTTCTCGATTGCCTTGTCTATGCTGTCGCCTTCGGCTTCCACGTGATCCATATTGAAACCTCGCCTCGACGGTTCAACCTATTTCTCCATGCGGTTGATCCAGTACTGCTGGCCAATGGTAAGAATGTTGTTCACCAGCCAGTAAACGGTGAGACCCGCGGGAAACGATACGAACATGAAGGTAAATATCAACGGCATCATAAGCATCATCTTTCTCTGATTGGGATCGCCGGCGCTCGGGGTCATCCATTGTTGAATGAACATACTGGCGCCCATAAATATCGTCAGCACGGGAATCCCGAGGTGCCAGCTCCCCAAAGTGAACGGCAGTGACTCCCAATCCGGGCGAGAGAGATCTTTGATCCACAAAAACCGTGCGTGTCTCAATTCAATAGGGGTACTCAAGGCGTTGTAGAGGCCGATGAACACCGGAAATTGGAGCACCATGGGGAGACAGCCGCCCAGAGGATTCACGCCATTGCGGCGGTAAAGCTCCATGACTTCCTTGTTGAGTTTTTCTTTGTCGTCTTTGAATTTTTCTTTCAGCCGTTCCATCTGTGGCTGAAGCTTCTGCATCTGCTTCATCGATACGAAGCTCTTGTGGGTCAGCGGCGCCATGAGCAGCTTGATCACGACGGTCAGCAGAATGATGTCGATGCCATAACTGCCGGTGAAGCCATTGAAGAAATGCAGGACGTAGAGAAACGGAATCGAAATGAAGCCGAAATAGCCGAAATCGATGGTGCCTTCCAGTCCCTTCCCCACCGATTTGAGGGTGTCAAGCTCCTTGGGTCCAACGAAGAGCGTGTAGCGCTGAATGTTGCTGGACGTCCCGGCCGGGCCGCTGATTCCGGCGACCAGAGCCGGACCGGACTGCCGCACCGAGACCCGGTGTTGAGAACCGTTGGCAGGAAGCAGTCCAAGAAAGAAATAGGTATAACCGAAGCCTTCCCATGCAACGTCACCAATGAATTCCAGCGCCTTAGCCGCTTCCGGAGGCGGTTCCCGTTTGATCTTATTATCAACCAGGGCAATAAACCCTTCAAAGGGCGCGTCCGGATTCGGCACGCTGTGGTCGCTTTTGGCCGTCAGAAT
>JAHKKJ010000230.1 GCA_020027655.1 Deltaproteobacteria bacterium
CTTATCAGGCGTTGGATTCTAGTGGGAACGTAGTACGAACGCAGTTCGTGCTTAATCCAGACTTTACGGTGGACCATAGTTGCATGGGGACCAATCTCAACGGGACAGGCGGGGATGAAGTGATCGTCGGGGGGCGAGAAGTAACGGGCTTAGCCCGAGGGTTGGCGATTCAGGGATTTGGGTCGACTGGCAGCTTACTATTTACTCGCTTTGTATTGAATCCGAACTTTAGTGAGAGCAAGTTTACGGTACTGGATGTGGGTGGGGGTAAGAATCTTGTGGTTTATGGCCGAGAGACTTCAGGAGCGGGGAGAGGGGCGGCGTATCAGATGTTTGATTCGAGTGGAAACTTTGTACTCACCCGGTTTGTATTGAACCCCGACTTCACTGAATTTCATGTCTTTGGAGCTAATGTGACCAATGGCGTTACAGGGGAAGAGATCGTAGCTGCGGGATTGGAAACCGGAGGATTAGCCCGGGGACCTCTGTTTCAGGCGTGGGACAAGAACGGGAATCTGCTCTTGACTCGCTTTGTGTTGAATCCTGATTTTACCGAGGTAAAGTTTACCAAGATCGACATCAACAATGACGGGGTGGATGAGATTTTGGTAGTGGGGAGGGAGACAAAAGGACTAGCCCGAGGACCGGCGATTCAAGTTTGGAATGGTAATGGGAATCTGTTACTGACTCAGTTTGTGCTCAATTCTGATTTCACCAATCTGAAGGTCTTCGCGGTGCACCAGAATGGGGATGGGGACAAAGAGATAGGGGTAGGGGGAATAGAGACCTCGGGGCTGATGCGTGGTCCTGCGTATCAGATCTTTGAGTCAAATGGCAGCCTGATTCAGACCAAATTTGTGCTGAACCCGAGTTTTTGAGGTGGTCCCCTTTTGATGGTGGGTAATTTATGGGCGCCAGTGAAAATTTGGTTTTCATTTAGTTAGAGTTGACGAGAGGGCAGTGCAACTAGTAGATTTGGGAAGCTAATGGTACTCTGGTGGTAGAAGCCCATTTTGCGTTGCAGAAGGATCTCTAACTTGGAGCGAATTTTATGCAGTCCGACGGACTTCCATTTGTAGTAAAGTTCTTCCTTCTTCTCGTCATATTTGCGCTCGGATTTCTATTAGCGCGTGATCTTTTCTCCATAATTAGCAGGCCATCGGATCAAAAGAATAGCTCATATGCAGCCGCTGATTATTCACCTGCACCGACCAAAACAACGGCAGAAACGTCTTCTTCTAATGCTTCTCCATCTGCGATTCCAATGGAGTCGAAAGAGCAGGTGCGTGAGAAAACAGGAGAAGCGTCGACTTCATTGAGACAGGACCCGGTTAAGAACCTGCCCATAGATAACCCAAGCTCTGGTCGACCCTTGGAGCTGGGAAATGGACCAGCCAAAAATACCGGCCTTAACGCAAAGTCGCTACGTGGTGAGGAAGGGGTTCCTCCGGTGGCCGATCTTCGCACAGGTACAGATGCGAAACCCATGGGAAGTTTACGGGGCCCGGCGGAATCTGGTGTAGTCGGAAGCCTAAGACCAGACGAACGCGCTTTGCCTACAGGAAGCCTGCGGCCGGACGAAGGTTCCTTGCCGACGGGCAGCCTGCGGTAACCTTTTTCTAGCTCGGCTAGCGCCCGAAGATGGGCTACCGAGCTTTAACAAACAGTTTCCCCGCTACCAGCCCCGATCGTGACAGGCTCGCTTGCCGCGTGCCTGGTCAAATAGAATAGCGACTGTGAGAACCGAGTCTTTCCCGACTTCGAAGTCAAATTCCACTTATTAGCTATGGTTGAATAGACTCACGACATCGCTCCTTTTCGCCTGCATCGGATAGCACTGGCACCCACTTCGGCAACTGCGCGGCACCCGTCCGTGATGTGGGATTGGATCAATAGTTTTTCACAGACAGTAGTTGATCCTTTCCCTCTCATCTAGTCAATTCATCTAGTCACGCTTGGCGTTGACTTTTTCATATTAAGTAAGCTAAGGCAGATTTCAAACACGCAATGGCCGATGCCTCACGTTAATCCTTGCTTTCGGTCATGAGGCAAGGCTGTGGCGAAGCCAAAACAAAACTGATACAAAATCAGGGAACTACCTACAACCTACTTGTCACTCTCCGGGTTAAATCTGAGTTTCACTTTGAGGAGGGATACCGCGTCACACTGGGTCGATTAGCATCAAGGCGATGAAGATGAACGACAACCGGGAACATGAGAATGGATATTGTGTCGTCTGTGGGAGGCACTCGTCATTTCGTTTCGATTCAACCATAATCACTCCCCAACTTCAGAAGGCATGGGGCATATCAAATAACGTTGTTAATGCCTTTAACCGCAAAGAAAGCATGTTTTGCAGCTCCTGCGGCGCAAGTCTGAGGATAAGACGTCTCGCTGCAGTGTTGATGCAGACTTTTGAAGAAATAAGCGGCATATCCTGCAAGTCGGTTGTGGAATTGCGCCGGAATGCGGAATTTCGGCAGCTAAAGATCGCTGAAATTAATGCTTGTGGAGCCTTACACTCATATCTTAAAGACCACCCGAATCTCTCCTACTCCGAGTGGTTGTCTGATGTTACGCCAGGCGAGATGCATGACGGAGTCCGATGTGAGGATTTGCAATGCCTTACGTACCCTGACAACTACTTCGATATCATCCTGACCTCTGAGACACTTGAGCATGTCCCGGACCCCGATAGAGCCTGGCGGGAGATCAACCGCACTTTAAAATGCGGGGGCTATCATGTCTTCACGATACCGGTGATTCCATCACAAAGACAGACGATACAGCGGGCCCAGCTTGTTGAAGGAGTTCGCAAAGATCTATTGGAGCCTGCTTACCATGGGCCTCCGGAACGACAAAACATAATCGTCTATACAGACTTTGGCATGGATGTGACCGACAAGCTAAATAATTTGGGACTACGCACGGAGATTTTTTGCCTGAATCCGGAGACTGATTTGGACGTTGCCGTGGTTTTTCGGTCTCAAAAGACTGAGAAGCCCATAACGGATGTCGCAAAAAAAGTGTTTCCTCGCTTGGAATGGACAGGTGAACGATATGTTCCCTGGTTGGAAGAAGCGGCGATCGGTTATGAACATCTTCACCGTTATGCCTACACTACCCAATTTGTGCGCGACAAGAGAGTATTGGACCTTGCTTGCGGTGAAGGCTATGGAAGCTACTTGTTGGCCAGGACCGCAGAATCGGTGGTAGGGATCGATATTGATGAGACTGCAATCAAACATGCGCGAAACAAATACATCAAACAAAATCTTGATTTCAAAGTTGGATCCATCACAGAAGTTCCTATCGCCGGTAAACATCTTTTTGACGTGGCTGTCTGCTTTGAGGCCTTAGAGCACATTGAGGAGCATCAGAAACTTCTAAGTGAGGCGAAAAGACTTCTTACTCCCGATGGGATTTTTATTGTTTCAACACCGAACAAAAGGGTGTACAGCGATGAGCCTCAATTCAATAACCCTTTTCATGTTCATGAGCTCTATTTCGATGAGTTCAGAGAACTGTTTGAGAATAATTTTAAGAACGTTAAATTTCTTGGCCAGCGTATCTATTGTAATTCGAATATCTGGCCGGTTTTTTCCTGTGCGGACAGTAAAGTTGTCGAGTACGTGATTGATAGAAATCCGAGAGAGTTCGTTTTTGTCGAGAATGAAAAACGTATTCCACTTTACTTCATAGCTATCGTCTCCGACGCGGACTGTGACATTGAAGAGACAGGGAGTACTTTAATAGATGTTTCTGATGCCTTGCTCAAACAGAAAGATGGGCAAATCGCCGCCCACACGAGAGAACAAGAACGACTCACCAGAGAAATAGGCCAGCTTTCCGCCACAGTGCAGGCTCAACAGCAGGGGCTGGTGGAGAAAGACGAACACGTCAGCCGTATAGCGGAAGACCGAAACCGGCTGGCGCAGGAGGTAACCGAGCTTCAAGCTATTGTGCAGACTCAGCAGTCCCACATGCAAGCGATAGCGCAGAAGGAGGAGGAGGCGGCACGGCTCAGCGCGGAGCGCGTAGCTCAGTTAGTGACTGAGCAAGCGCTTCTAGTGGAGCAGGTAGCGAGTTGTCTGGCAACTTTGCGCCAGAGAGAGATAGATGAAAAGGGTGTGAGAGAGGCGTGCGATCAGGCCCTCCGCGAGGTGGACCACCTTCGATTAGCTCTGTCCAATGAAAAGGCCGGGATTCAAGAATTGCAGCGGCAAACCAAGGCATTCCAGCGGACTTTGGAAATAGAGCAGATGGCAAGGAATGGGTTGGAATTTGAGTTATCCGAAGTTAGGACAAGTCTTGCCTGGCGGCTAGTCTCAGGGTATCGGCGGGTGAAGGATCGGTGGTTTCCAAGCGGCACAGGGCGGCGGAAACTATATGATGGGGTTCTAAAGCGGTTAAAGAAGGCCTCTCGAATAACAGATCTCATCGGTAGAAAGTTTGGCCCCGTCGAACGCTGTTATCTTTCTTGGCGCTTATGGTTCAATGTGCCCAAGCTGCTGGCGGTTGCAAAAGAGAAGCGCCTGCTGATTCGAAAATCCTTCTTCTATTTGAGGTCATTCGGACTGCGTAGAACCTCCGAAAAAATCGCTGACTGGGCTGATAGCCAAATCAATCTTCCGTTCCATGATGCGGCACAGCCTTCGTCTACGGAGTTCGAGGATATCAACTTGCCCATGCCTCGGCTTGCGCAAGGTTCTGCCGTGCGTCCGGTGGATATTATAATTCCAGTCTATAATCAATTTGCCTTTGTCAGGCGATGCATTGACAGCGTCTTCAAGCACCGCTGTCCGAGCTATAATCAGATTTTCGTTGTGGACGATGCCAGCGGCGAGCCGGAGCTTATTGAATACCTGAAGAGCCTGGAGAAAATTCCCAATCTTCGACTAATGCGCAACCTCGATAACCTTGGCTTCGCTAAAACCACCAACCTTGCCATGAAGTACAGTTCGAATGATGTACTGCTGCTTAACAGTGATACGCTTGTTACTAAAGGCTGGCTAACGAAAATCCAGCAAGCGGCGTACATCCGAGATGACGTCGCTACGGTGAGCCCTCTTTCCAATAACGCGACGATATGTTCCATACCGAAGTGTTGTGAGGCCAATCCCATTCCTGCCGGGTTTTCCGTGGATAGTTTCGCCGAGCTGCTAGAGGGAATCTCGCTCCGCATTTATCCAGAGGTGCCGACTACCGTAGGGTTCTGCATGTATATTAAAAGGGGAGCCTTGGCTAACGTGGGTTACTTTAACGAGGAGGTTTTCAAGGAAGGGTACGGGGAGGAAAATGATCTATGCATGCGCCTTACCGGGCAAGGTTACAAGCACATTATTGATGATTCAACTTACGTATATCATTCCGGATCCGCATCGTTCCCGAAAGAAATGCAGAATGCTCTGCTCTCAGCAGGCGTTGATCGTGTATCCCGACTCCACCCAACTTATTTGGAGATAGTGGAGAACTACTTGAGGGAAAATCCGTTGCGTTCGTACTATAGCTTCCTCAGATCCTGTTTGCACATCCGCTCAACCCCGAAGCCTGTGGTCTTGATTGTATTACACGCGCCATTGGAAAGTCTCGGAGGGGTAGAGTTGCAAACAGGCGATCTCACCCGGGATCTGGGAGACTACTTCCTGGCCGTGATGGAAGGCGTCGGCCAAAAGATAAAAGTCCAAGTATTCTGTGAGGGGGCGCGGTTCCTGCAACTGGCGTTTAACCTAGAATGCCGAAATGGCGAGCGGGACCAGGAGGAGATCTTCAGTTTTTTGTTGAGAGCTTTTAACATTCAGGTGGTCCATTTTCAGCACCTTTACGGTAGGCCTTGCAGCTTGCCGAGAATTGCCAAGCTATCAGGCGCAAAGACGATACTGAGTCTCCACGATTTCTACTTGTTTTGTGAGAGCTACAACCTCCTGAATCATAGAGACGAGTTCTGTAATTACGAGCGCGACTATTTGGCTTGCTCGGATTGTTTGCACAAAAAAGGCCTGCTTGATAAGTGGGACCCAGACTACCAAAGGAATCGTCGTGCTTATATGGAAAAAATGATGAGAGAGGATGTGGACGTAATTGTCACTCCCAGTGAGTTTGTGAAGTATCAATTTTCAAGACTCTTTCCTCACCCGAATCGATCAATTATTGCGCTCTCTGGTTGAGGCTTTGAATAACCCACTGCGCGCGACGAAGATCATCGAGGC
>JAHKKJ010000837.1 GCA_020027655.1 Deltaproteobacteria bacterium
AAATTCCGAGCGCGATCAAGCGCTTCTCTTGCTTCTCGCGGAGTGTCCATGAGAAAGCGTTGGCGTTTTTGAAGCTTCGTGGCGAGACCAAGATTTTCCCTGGCTTTTGTCAAGTTTCCACTTCGCGCCTCAATCTCGCTTAACAGGGCGTAATCCCGCCAGTAGGAAGCCAGCTTGATCCGACGCATCAGCCACGGTCGAGCAAGGTCCGGGTCTCGAATCTGACCCAGGGCCAAAGCGACAATTTCGTCCAAGAGCTCCATATCGTCCGGAAATCGCTTGAGGAGGCTCTCGATGCAACGGTAAGCCTTGTCGTACTCGTTGCGCTTGCGGAATCTTTGGTAGGCTCTGTAAGTCTCGTCAGGGTCCTTTTCAAAAGGGTTCACGAGAATCATTCTTATCTTGCGGTTTGCCAGTTTGTCAATTTTTTTGAGAATGTTTTTGAGGATTATCAATTGGCGGCGTCTGCGCCGACGAGGTCCTTAACTCGATAGCGCTTGCGCCGCGCCAGCTATTCATAAGTTCGCCACGTTACGTTATGATTAAAGCCGCCTGTATATCTATGAAAAAACTCCTTGTCCTCCAACATGTTGCGCATGAGCTTTTGGGAACGTTGAACCCCTTGCTAAGAGGCGCGGGGTTCCGGTTACGATACGTGAATTTCGCGCGGCACCCCGAAGCGCAACCCAGCTTGGACGGTTATCACGGGTTGGTCGTTCTGGGCGGGCCCATGAGTGTGAACGATACGGATCGACTTCCCCACCTGACCACGGAAATGAAGTTGATCGAAGCGGCGATGCGCAGGAATCTTCCCGTGTTAGGGATTTGCCTCGGCGCTCAATTGATCGCGAAAACACTGGGCGCCGCGGTTTACCCAGGCAAGGAAAAAGAAATCGGCTGGTATGACGTTTCCCCCACGGACGAGGCGGAAAGCGATCCCTTGCTCGCTGAGTTCCAAAGAACGGAGAAAATTTTTCAGTGGCACGGGGATACATTCGACATCCCCAAAAGCACCATTCATCTCGCCTTCTCTTCCCTCTGCGCCAATCAGGCTTTTCGGTATGGCGTGAATGTCTATGGCCTTCAGTTTCACCTAGAAGTCGACGCGCCGATGATTCATCGCTGGCTTCGGGTCGCCGAAAACAAGAAAGAAATCACCGCCCTCGGCGGGAAGATCGATCCCGAGCGCATCCACCAGGAAACCCCGGATCACATGAGGAGACTCCAACAGCTGAGTGAGCGTGTTTTCGGTGAATTCATCCGGTTGTTCGACATTCAAAAGAAAATCATCAGACTTCCTTCACGGTAAGCCGCGCAACAGAATATTGGCATGGTCGACTCAGGCTTGAAAATGAATCCTCCCTCGGCTACTCTCGGCAACCACAATTCGGTCCAATACTATGGAATGGTGGATCTGGATACTGCTAGGTCTGTTTCTTCTCTTGGCGGAGCTGGTCACGCCCGGGGGGTTCTATATTATCTTTTTCGGAGTGGGCGCGGTGGTGGTCGGTGTTCTCGCAGGGTTCAATGTCGCCGGACCCTTGTGGTTTCAGGTCATCTTATTCTCCGTTCTCTCCGTCATCGCCCTCTGGTTGTTCCGTGAAAGGCTTCTGCAATTGACGCAGGGAGGACCTCGGGGAAGCGTCGACAGTCTTATCGGGGAAACCGCCGTCGCAACCGAAGAGATTCACTTGAATGGGGTTGGTAAAGCCGAATTGCGTGGCACGTCCTGGAACGCGCGTAACGTTGGGGACAAACCGTTGGTGCGGGGCCAGCGCTGTATAGTAGAACGCGTCGAAGGCCTGACGATCTTCGTGCGCGCCGAGCAAAATTAAAATGGAGACAGCCATGGGTGGATTGATCGTCGTCATCGTTTTGGCAGTTCTGATCATCATCGTGATCGCGAAGACCGCGGTCGTGGTGCCGCAACAGAGTGCCTATGTCGTCGAACGGCTGGGGAAATATAGCGGCACCTTGCACGCGGGATTTCACATCCTGATTCCCTTCCTCGATGTCGTTCGGTACAGGCATTCTTTAAAAGAGCAAGCCATCGACATACCACCGCAGGTCTGTATCACGAGAGACAACGTCCAGGTTTCCGTGGATGGCGTGCTTTACCTGAAGGTGCTCAACCCCGAGCGCGCCTCTTATGGCATCGCCGACTATAACTTCGGCATCTCGCAGCTCGCTCAAACAACGCTGCGGAGCGAGTTCGGCAAGATCGAGCTGGACCGGACCTTCGAAGAGCGGACCAACATCAATACGCAAGTCGTCAGTGAATTGGACAAGGCCTCTGAGCCCTGGGGTATCAAAGTCATGCGCTATGAGATCAAGAACATCACACCGCCCCACGACGTTCTGGCGGCCATGGAAAAGCAGATGCGCGCCGAACGGGAAAAGCGCGCATTAATTCTGACCTCGGAAGGCCAAAGGGATGCCGCCATCAACAACGCCGAGGGCGAAAAACAGCAAGTGATCAAGGCCTCGGAGGCCAAGAAGCAGCAGCAAATTAACGAGGCCGAAGGTGAAGCGGCCGCCATTCTCGCCATCGCCGAGGCTACGGCCA
>JAHKKJ010000838.1 GCA_020027655.1 Deltaproteobacteria bacterium
CCGTTTTTTACTAACCTTGATCGATCGGTTTTCGGCCTCAAGCTGCCGCAGGAAGTCGCGGGCGCTTTATTTTCTCGTTATAGCCGCTCCACAAAGAGCCTGCGGCGCACCTTCTTCGACGAATTTCTCGGCGACCCGAAGCTGGGGCTGAAGGATCTGCTCGGAGCACAGACTTCGGCCAGCGACAATAGTGCGGCGTTAAAAAAAGCTCGTGCATTCTATGACCGTGTGCTGGTCGGCTATGGCGACGATTCCGTGGCGCAGCTCGGCGGCGCGCACATCGCCTGTGAGAATATTTCCAACGTCGCGGCCAACCTCTTGGAGGATGCTAGAATCGGCATCGCGCCACTGGAAAAATCCACTCGCTATGTCCGCTTCGATCAAAAGGACAGCGGCAGCAATTATCTCTATTATCGCGAGCCGAAGATCATGGCGTCGAGACATCGAGATGCTTATCTCGATGTCATGAACCTGCTTTTCGACACCTACTCTCGTCAGATGGAGCCGATGCTCGAATTCGTCGCCAAGTCGCTGCCGATCGACCAGTTGGAGGTGAGAGACCCGACGAGCGGCAAGGCGCTGAGCTACGAGGAGGCCAAGAGTGACGAGAAACTCAAACGCTGGGCAGAAACGGCTTATCGCGCGACTGTGCGCGCGCATGCATGTGACGTTCTGCGCAGCTACTTGCCGGCGACGACTCTGACGAACGTCGGACTTTTTGGCGTGGGCCAGGCCTTCGAATATCTTTTGAGCAAACTTCTTTCGCATGAGCTGAGTGAAGCCAAAGAATTAGCAGCCGCAATGCACGGCGAGCTGAACCAACTTATCCCGTCGTTCGTGAAACGGGCGCAGGCGAACGACTACCTCAGCGGAATATTGGCAACGGCGCAGAGCCTAGCCCAGGAAACACTGAATGATTTTCCGGTAAATTTAAGTGAGCCCGTCGTGCTGGTGGACTATGATCGGCACGCGGAGGAAAAGGTTATTGCTGGTCTCCTCTATCCTCATGCGCGGCAGCCACTCCAGCAGCTGCGTGAGATAGCGTTGCGCATGGAGGCGAATGAACGGCGAAAAATCTTGCAGGAGCACTCCAGCAAGCGGCGGCACCGCCGCGATAAACCTGGCCGGGCGTTTGAGAAAGTCTATTATACGTTCGATGTTCTGGGCAACCTTGGGTTATATCGCGATCTCCATCGGCACCGGATTCTGACCCAAGAACGGCAAGCGTTCACAACGGTGCACGGCTATGAAATCCCACGGGAAATCGAGGAAGCAGGTTTCAAGCGCGAATTCGAAGCGTGCATGAACGCCGCGGCAAAGCTTTACGAGGACATTTACCGCGATCTGCCCGGCGAAGCGCAGTACGTCGTTCCGTTTGCGTACAAGATCCGTTGGTACATGAAGATGAATCTACGCGAGGCGGTTCACCTGTGCGAGCTGCGCACCATGCCGCAAGGCCATCCGGATTACCGGTTTATCGCGCAAGAGATCTGGCGCAAGATCCAGGAAGTCCATCCGACCTTGGCGGAGGTTGGAAGATTCGTCGATCGGAAAAGCTATCGCCTCGGCCGGCTGCAGTCGGAGATGCGGTCGGAGTTTAAGAAATCGTCGCTGCAGAAGGAAGAATAAATTAAATGGCGAGGGAAGAGCTCGATAGTTCGAGTTTGCGATCAGGGTATTGGTGGTGTCGGGTCTTCTCCTTTGAGAGGAAAACGGGACAGGCAACTTTCCCAAAACGGAAAAGTAGCCTGTCCCCTTGCCGTTAGAGTCAGATGAATCGCGGAAAGATCAACAAACGGATGTTGACGCGTTGGGAGTGGATGAAGTAACCGGCTAAGGCTCTGCCTTTTGAATGGCATTTGGGTTTTACGACTGAAATCTCGAACAGATGGGTTCTTCAGCGATTGGCAATTGCGCAGACGCTGTCTGCAAAATTCACCAACTGATTTACAGACGTCTTCAACGATTGAACCTTGACACTGTGTAGCCGTGAGGCTACAGTCATCCGTGCTTGAAGTTCGCAAGACCGAAGCTTTTGCCCGGTGGATTGACGGGCTGGGCGACGTTCGTGCGCGTGCGCGGGTGCAGGCCAGGATTGAGCGTCTCGCCTCGGGTAACCCGGGTGACGTCCAGCCGGTCGGCGAGGGAGTTTCGGAAATGCGTATCGATTACGGCCCGGGCTATCGGGTATATTTCAAAAGAATCGGCCACGCGACGGTGGTCCTGTTGGCAGGAGGTGACAAAAGCACTCAGTCCGCCGACATCAAAAATGCCTTGCGCCTCGCCGGCAATCTTTAAGGAGAGTATGATGCGAAAAACGAAAACGACGCGTTATGATGTCGCCGAGCATCTGCGAACGCCCGAAGAAATGGCGGCTTATCTCGAGGCGTGCCTTGAAGAAGCGAAAGGTGACGCCGCCTTTATTGCCAAGGCTCTCGGAGATATTGCACGCGCCAAGGGTATGACGCAGGTGGCGCGTGATGCTGGCCTGTCTCGGGAAAGTCTCTACAAGGCGCTCTCTGGTGAGCGTAGTCCGGATTTCGACACCATCCTTAAAGTGGTAA
>JAHKKJ010000017.1 GCA_020027655.1 Deltaproteobacteria bacterium
TTATCAGGAGCTAAGACGAGACCGAGCGGAGCTTCGTCGCGATATCCGCAACGGCGCCAGCAAAGAAGAGATTTTTAGGGACCGCCAAGAGATCCGCGCCGACCTAAAAGAGATCCGCAAAGACCGAACAGACCTGCAGCAAGACCAGGCGCGACTGGACGCGGCTCGCCGCGAGCTTAAAGCAGACTTGCGCAAGAGATAGTTCCCTCACCTCGAGAGCCTGACCGTTCGCGTGGCGGACGGTCAGGCCCGCCCTTTAATCCAAAACCTTGCCAGAATCCTTCTTTTTCACTGAGGTCAGTTAAAGGCGAATCGCTGGTTCGATGTTCTGCTCATCGCAATTGCATGGAATTTCTACCGGGCGCTATCACCGGTCAACATGATGATGTCGTGCCAGTTGTTGTCGCACGTACGTACATAAAAAATACCGTCCCGACTGCCGACGATGACCTCGCAAAGATGGGTTTCTTGAATCTGGTGACCTTGGTTCAGCCAACCATTCAAACAAACCTTAACTGTATCATCTTTTTTGATGGGTTCGCCGGTGCCCGGCGTTTCCGAAAGAAGTTTGCTACCGGACCTACGCATCATGTCGTTTGGCACCAAACGATCCACATTAACGCGGCCGGTACATCTCGCAACAAATATCTGGTTGTTGTTTCCGCGTCACGCAATTAGCCTGCAGCAGGGCCCTGCTCTGTCACCTGGTGAAACGCGCCTCCCGCGCAGCCAGTAATTCGACAATGTTACGAAGACCCACTTTCTCGGCCATCTGCCGCGGGGTTTCGCAGTCGTCGATTCGTGTCCGGAGGCGCGGATCCGCGCCACCTTTTAGCAAAAGCTCAATCGCGGGTAGATTACGTTCGCTTACCGCCATGTGCAACGGCGTGTAGTCGTTGAGGCCGCGCTGATTTGGATCGGCCCCGAACGACAAGAGCAGCTCGATGATCTGGACTACGTCCGGTCTTCCAGGAGAACCTGGCTGGGGCCGGCTGCACGACAACGCCGCGATCAACGGTGGAAATCCGGCGTGATCCGCCGGGTTGGGATTGGCGCCGATCTCGAGCAGGGTGCGAATGAACGACAGTGGGCTATGGTAAATGGCGTAATCGAGGCAGGGCCCGATCGTAAGCGGCATCGGCCCATTCGGCACGCTCTCGGGATCGTCAACTGCCGCCCGCAGAGCAGTGAGGTCGCCAACTCGGAAGGCGTTGTCGATCCTCTTGAACTTCTCATACTCTGCGCACCGCTCTGTCGTATCTGACTTCATTGCGGCAATGACACGCGTCGATTCAGTTACTGGAGATTTAGGTCTCGTCTGCAGTCGCTGATTTCACAACCTTTTTTACTCCCTCACCAACAGCTTTAGCCGCGTCACGAGTCCCATGACCAATTTCTCTTGCGACGTCCCGAGTCGTGTGACCAATGGTTCTACCCGCCTCCTTAATTTGCGCACAAGCGGATAGAAGGCACCCTAAAAGAACGATTAAAAAAGCGATTTTCGCGCGATCATTGACCATTTTTTGTCCGGTGTTTTTATGCCCCCAGAGTGAAGTAGCTGTCAGTATATGTCAGTATATCACGTTTCAGAAATTCTCGATGGTAAAGGAAATCCGGGTGTGATTCCAAGAGCAATTCCAATTTTTCGATGAGCCTTCTAACCCTCAGAATCGCTCATTTATTCATCTTTCTCTGTAGGGCTCGTCAGCAGAATGTCCGAGGCAATTTCGCGGAACTGGCGAGGGCTTCGAGATCGTTAACGATTTTCTGGGCAAAGGGAAGTCGGGGTCGGGCAGATTGTCGGATTCTTCGAGGCTTTCGTCCCTGAGCCAGAAGGTCAATCTCCAGAATGTCAGCGCCAGGATATTATTCCTGGTACTTCGGCGCGTCTTTATTCGTGCGGGCGCGCGGGAAACGGTAATTTAGTGATTAGGAAATCCGGATAACGCGTTCTATAATTGGACATTGCCTGCATCGCTGCTCCAAATCGGTCTGTCCACATGCTGGCGATCACGCGAGCTTGGTGATTTAATGAAAATTATTGTTCTTATGCTTCACGACAAATCCGTGCTCTTCACTGTGCTGGCCGTTGTTCTGCTGATCGTGGCAGCGATTTCTTTTGAGACCGGTCACCTCCATCGCCCCAACAACGATCCCTTTACCGTAGTGCAGTCTTATCTCAAGGCAAGTTACGCTCACGACTACCAAAACGCCTATCGATACATCTCGTCCCAGGACCAACTCGTATGGAATGAAAAGAGTTACGCTTCACAGTCCGAGAACTTTACCGGCTTTGCTCTGGAGCTAGCGCAAACGCTCGCCGCGAGCATGGAGGTCTGGATTATCGAGAAGCAGCTGAGCTCCGACCGCGCTCACTACAGGATTGGTTACCGAGTCCCGACCGCCGATGAGTTGTCTTCCCTGTTGTTCGATTGGGATCCGGATAAGCTCAATGCGCTTTCACGGCCGCGGCAAGAGCAGCTGCTCGAAACGTTGGGGAAAATGAAAAAAGACGGCAAGATGATCATGATCGAAGGCCAGGAGGCATTTGAGCTGGTCTCGGATAAAGGAAGCTGGAAGGTATTCTTCGATTGGGCCTCGGGAATCAAGGTCACACTTAAAGCCGATTCAGCTCCGACTACCGAGGTAGAAGCTCGATTCGTCCAAAAGGAGCTCATCGTGAGAAAAGACGAACCCTTCCAGATCGATCTTAAGATCAAAAACCGGAGCAAATGGCCGATGGTGGCGCGGATTGTTCATCACGTTGAGCCGCGGGACATGGAAAATCATATTGACATGATCGCCTGCGGCGCACTTCGACCGCTGGCGCTTCAACCCGGCGAGGTTCAGGAAATCTCCAGCGCTTATTTGATCAAAGACGGACTCGCAACCGGTAGCAAGGTCGGCATTACCTATGAATTCAAGCTGGAAACGTTCCCGGTGCCTCTTGGCGCATATTCGAGAACAAATATGCGCCAAGACGGAATGCCGCGAACGCAACTTAACTCCACAACACGCGAGAACTTATAGTGAAACTGCTGCCAGCCATCGTCACGATCTTTCTGCTGATTGCAGCCGGGCCAAAACTGGAAGCCGCCGAGCAGCAAGCCAACCTCCGCGATCCCGCACTGGTCATCCAAGGCTATTTGCGCGCGACTTACGCCCGCGATTACATCGAAGCTTACCGTTACATTTCCACCGCGGACCAGAAGGTTAGAGCTATGAATCGATACGCCCAACAACGAGGCGCCTTCATGGGTTCTGCCCTTGAAATCATGCGAAAGCTGGCTAGTTTCATTGAAATAAAGCCAACCCAAAAGCAAATTGCGCCTAATCGGATCCAGGCTGTGACTAAGCTTGGCATCCCAGAGCCCAACAAATTATCCCCGCTACTGCTAAATCTGGATCTCCGGCGGTTGAATTCGCTGGAGAGCCGTGACCTATCGCAGATCATCGAAACTCTAGACAAAAAGAAACGGGACGGATCTTTCGAGATGATCGAAATCGAGGAAAAACTTGAACTGGTCAAAGAAGCCGATGAATGGCGGATTTTTCTTAATTGGGCGGCCGGCGTTAAAATACCCTTCCGGCTTGCGCTCGCCAATGCAGGGGATCTGGACGTAGCTTTGTCCAAGAGCGAAGTGGTCGTCCATCCTGGAGACCTTTTTGAAATTGAGCTCAAGGTCAAAAATCGCTCCGGTCAGCCCGTTGTCGCTCGCATCGGCCATCTGTTGGAGCCCCGGGACGTTACTAATTTTCTTGATTTCGTCGAATGCGGCTTCCTTCTGCCAATCACGCTGCAGCCGGGAAAAGAGCAAGAATATTCCGCCAGGTATCTGTTGAGAGGGGGCTTGCCCGAAGGCGTGCACCAGTTGAGCCTGACCTATGATTTTAGGCTACTCAAATAAGATGCGCATTCTGTCTGCGTTATTATTCCTGGCCTTGTTGCCATTGGACCTTCGTGCTCATGTGCCCGGCGCTCCACGGGAAGTTCCGCCGACTTCGGCAACACCGAACACCCAGGCTCCCGCATTTGTCTTGCTAAACCAAGAGGGCAATCGCTTTGATTCAACGACCTTGCGCGGCAAGGTGGTCGTGCTCAATTTCATTTTTACCACCTGTACGGATGTCTGCCCTTTGTTTACCGCCAACTTTGCCCAGCTCCAACGCACCCTCAAGAACGAACCTGCCGGCAACGTCTTCTTAGTCAGCATTACCACCGATCCCGAAGTGGACTCACCGAAAGTTTTGAAATCCTATGCGCAACGATACGGCGCAGATTTTCAAAACTGGGCCTTCTTAACCGGCAGCGAGTCACAACTGAAACAAGTATGGAAGGGCTTCGATGTCAGAGTCATCAAAAAAGGGCGCGGCTTGGTACAGCACACCAGCCTGACTACAGTGATCGACCGTCAGGGGGTTCGCCGGTTTAATTTCTTCGGCGAGAAGTGGCCGCTCAAGGATCTGCTGCGCGATACTTCCGCGCTGTTGGAAGAGAAACCGAAGCACAATCATTAAGCGAAGCGGCGGGCTTCGGAAAAGCAGTTTAAGCCGTTCAAATCTTTCAACGATTCAAATAAGTGCCCCGTCTCTGCACTCTTTTTGAGCAGCCGCAAAAGAGAGTTTTTCAGCAACCCGCTGGCGACGCTGCTTTTTTTATGATTAATTAAATGAGTGATCTAGTGGCGGCTCACATTTAAACTTCATCGTTTACTGAGGAGGCAATAAAGCAGATGAAAACATTAAACCGCTTCGTGTTGCTCTGTCTGTCACTATTCCTGGCCGTAACCGGTCTCGCAACTTTCGATTCGGTCGCGCCTAGTCTCGCCTCCCGCGCGGCTCACGCCCAGGATCTTGAATCGAAAAAAATCGTTCCGTTTGTGCCGACGCCGCAAGAAGTCGTGGACAAGATGATCGAGCTGGCCGGTGTCAAAACCGGCGACGTGGTTTACGATTTGGGGTCCGGTGACGGCAGGATCGTCATCACGGCGGCAAAGAAAGGCGCCCGCGCCGTGGGATTCGATGTCGACGGCGACCTCGTGAAAGAATCGCGCGAGAACATTCGAAAAGCCGGCGTGCAGGAACTCGCTGAAATCAGACAACAAGATATCTTGACCGTCGATCTCTCGGGCGCATCGGTGGTAACGATGTATCTTCTGCCGGACGTGAACTTGAAACTCAGGCCCAACGTCCTAAGTCAAATGAAGCCCGGCTCCCGTGTCGTCTCCCATGCCTTTGATATGGGGGATTGGAAACCTGACAAGACCGAACGAGTAGACGGCCGCACGATCTACCTCTGGACCGTCCCGGCGAAAAAGTGAC
Source organism: Deltaproteobacteria bacterium (assembly GCA_020027655.1). Classification (GTDB taxonomy): domain Bacteria; phylum Desulfobacterota; class Binatia; order UBA9968; family UBA9968; genus DAIRFP01. The sequence continues at coordinate 5,323 of JAHKKJ010000017.1, forward strand.
ATTGGCAGGCCATGTTCCTTGCCCATTGCCCGCAACCGGAGAGGCTCTGTCCTCGGTCCCTCTTCAGTGAATAATGCACGCTAGGTAAACGCAAGGTAGCGTCTTAAAGAAATTGACGGATGCGTTTTCAGCTTAAGCCGGTTATTTTGTTCGTCGCGGCAACGCTATTGCTCGTTCTGCCCGCGTCCTATGTGCTTACGGAAGGACTGCATAGGGCAGAGGACGAGCAAACAGTGCGCATTCTCACCAAGTACCTGAGGGCCGTTTACTCCCGCGACTTCAAGCAAGCCTACCGATTCGTTTCTTTAGAGGATAAACGGTTGAAGGAAGAAGGGGTTTACGTCCGAGAGCGAGGCCCATTTGCCGGCTTTACTCTGGAAGCGGCCAAAAAGCTGTCCGAGTTTATCGAATTCACCCCAGCGCAGGTCAAAATAGATGATAACCGCGCACGGATCACCTTGGCCTTCAAGGCGCCGGATATGAACAGTCTCGGGACCTTGCTATTGGATTGGGATGAGGAGCGGCTCAACGCGCTGCCGCCGCATGAGCAAAAGAAGCTGCTGGCTTCCATCGATAGCATGAAGCGAAGAGGCGGTTTGGAGGTGATTGAAGGACAAGAAGAATTCAACTTGGTAAGAGAAGGGAGCAGCTGGCGTCTCTTCTTCGACTGGGCCTCCGGAGTAAGAGTCAATTTCACGACCATCGTGCCGCAAGACGGCGTCATCGAGGCTAAACCCACGATCAAAGAGACCGTCACCCAACCGAACGAACTTTTTACCATCGCTTATCGTGTTAAAAACCTGACCGACAAGGAGGTTTTTGCGCGCATTACCCATCGCGTCGAGCCTGCGGCTCTCACCGAGCATCTGGACCTCGTCGAATGTGCCCTGCTTCTGCCGGTAAGAATTCCACCTGGGGAGGAGCAGAGCTATTCCAGCACCTACGTGGTTCGGGGTGATATACCGGACGGAACGAAGCGTCTCGATGTTACCTACGAATTCAAAGTTGAGCATTAGCCGGCTACTCGCGTCGACTACGATTTTATTGAGCCTTTGCGCCGCTCCGGCGTTTCCTCATTTGCCCATTTCGCCGAAGAAGCCAGAAATCGGACGCAAGGCAACTCAAACCGCGGTGCCGGAGTTTAGCCTCGTTGATCAGAACGGCAAGCCTTTCCGCTTCGCAAATGCCCGGGGAAAAATTGTTTTGGCGACTTTCATCTTCACAACCTGCCCGGATGTTTGCCCGCTGCTGACAGCGAAGTTCGCTACCATCCAACGCACCCTGCGGGAAAAGAAAATAGACGACTATCTGTTGCTGAGCATCACCACCGATCCGGCGCGGGACACCCCCGCTGCTTTGAAAAGCTACGGAGAGCAATTTAAAGCTGATTTCAATCATTGGCTTTTTCTCACCGGATCCGAGAAAGATCTCGGCAAGGTTTGGCAAGAGTTCAGCGTCACCGTGCGCAAGGCGGCGGACGGTCAGATTCAGCACACCACGCTGACAACTCTAATCGATCAGCGCGGAATTCGTAGAGTTGATTACTACACGGACAAGTGGGGGGAAAAAGAAATTCTCAAGGATATGGCTTCGCTGGCATCCTCGCACCGGTGATGAACAGCATCCACAGGGGGATCCTGCCCCTCATTTTGGCTCTTTTTCTCGCGGCGCCGGCGGCCGGAGCGGCGGAAAGTCAGGGCACTTTCGAAGTTCGAATCAAAGATCATCGCGAGGCCATCGGCGACTTTTCGCAACTCACCCTCACCGTCGGTGAGCTCTTGATCAGCCCCAAGCCCGGACTCAAGTTTTGGCAAAGCGGCTGGAAGGGCCTGGCTCCCGCTCCTGAAGTCATCGACCTGACAAAGTACGTGGGCAAAAATAGCGTTCGGATCTTTCGCGGCAGTCTCAACACAGGGGCCTTCGACGCCATTCATCTCAAGCTCAAGGAAGTCAGCGGCCTCCTCAAGAAGGGCCAACGGAATACTAACATCAAAAACACCGTCGGTCCCATCAAGATTCCTTTCGAGATTCACCCCCAAAGCGAGACGACGATTGTACTGGATTTAGTCGTCTTGGATATGTCCGATCATCCGCCCCAAGGCTACGAACTCGGCATCAAAGGTTACGAGCTCTACACAAACGGCAAACTCGTCGACAAAGTCCCGCCGGGGCCGTGAGTGCCCCCTGAAGCAGCTGGCTCCCTTTTCATCTTTGTGCCAAGATCTCCACTGGGATAGGTAAGTGGGTCATGAGGTTTCTCAAACCCCTCGCAGCCATTCTGGCAGTTCTTTTTGCAATTCTCATTCTCAACAGTCTGATCGAAACCTATCGTTGGGACAAACGCATTATCGAGGAGATGAACAAGCAAGGCTTTGAACTGATCTCCGAAACCAAGGGCAGCGCCCCGATTGTTCCTTGGACGTTATTCTATCCCTACGTTACCCACATCACTCTGGTTCATCCGGAATCCATCAAGCCGTTCAAGGATTTTACAGCTGCGGACGTCATATCGTTTAACAAAGATGACCGGGGCAGAGTCGAGTCGTGGCCCAGAATCGTGCTTTTCGATTGCGCCTCAAAGCTGGTTGCGAATCTTGCAGACCAGCAGGGAAGATACGAAACCCAAATTTTCAGGCCGGACGGCGTGCAAGTGAAAAAATGGTGGTTTGAAATGAACGACCAGATGAACAGCTACTTCTGTAAAAATATCAAAGCCACAAGATAAACCTCTGGATCTTGTGCTCTCTCGCCCCTAACTTAGCCGTCTCTGAGCTACGGGCTGGCGTCAATCCATGTTTTGGCGAGATTGATTACAAACCGCTCCGCTTCCTCAGCAGTCTTGAATCGATCTGCCAGGCCGCCGAGTGTGTGTGACTGCCGTTCGCCATCGCGTTTCCAAGTAATTTCCGCTCCCGCACTCCAGAGCTTGGTGCTCTGGTTGATGGACGCATGAGCGACAATAAGTCGATCGTTGTAATACAAGTTAGCCACGGCATGCTCGAGCTTGGACAAGCTTCGGCTGTTTTTCTCACGCTCTTTAAGTCAAGTTCGCGATGATCTCCTCATCCGATGCCGTCAAGTCCACCGGCTTGCCAAAGGGTTGGGGCCAATCCACACCCGTCTGCCAATACACTTCTACCTGGTTGTCGTCCGGGTCTTTAAAGTAAACGCCGACGGCATTGCCGTGGCTGACGGTGCGAACGATCGGTACGTTGTGTTCCAAAAACATTCGGTAAAACTCTTTGACGTCGGCGAGACTGGCGCATCGGAAAGAGATTTGCTGCACGACTTTGCCGTCCTCTCGGCCCGGTACCAGCAGCAACTCGTGGTGCTCTTCCAGCCGGCTCTTAGCCGTCATGAAAGTACTGCCCGTCTTGGGATTCTCGTCGCTGATCTTCAGGCCAAGGATATCCCGATAAAATGCTTTGGAACGCTCGATATCGCGCACGTAAAGACCCACATGACCCAATGACGTCACAGCCGCCATAAATCCTCCTTTCAATTTGCAAAGCCTCTGAATTCTCCTTCAAATGGACGGTTACTTAGTACCATAGAGCCAGCACCTGTCAAGCGAAGAAGTACAACCTCCCACGAATCAGCGGTTTAGATCCACCACCACTCTTCCTCGGATGCCGCCTTTCAGAATCAGATCAATCTTCGGACTCAATTCTTCCAAGGCGCATTCGGAAACGAAACGGGATAGATCCAACTTCCAGTCTTGCGCAAGCTTTTGCCAAGTGCGCAAGCGAGTGTTCATCGGTATCTCCACTGAATCGACCCCAAGCAGGCTCACGCCCCTGAGAATAAAAGGATAGACGCTGACGGCTAGATCCGCCGACATCGTGTTGCCGCAGGCCGCAACGAGCCCACCGTATTTCGTCGATTTAATGGCGGTGGCGAGAATGTTACCGCCCACCGCATCGACGACGCCGGCCCAGCGGCCTTTTTGCAGCGGCCTGCCCGAAGTATCGTTCGCTTCTTCCCGAGAGATGATCGTTTTGGCGCCTAGGCGCGCAAGAAAATCCCTCTCGTCGGTCTTTCCGGTGGCGGCGACAACATTAAAGCCGAGCTTTGCAAGAATGCCGACGGCGACGCTCCCCACGCCTCCGGTGGCGCCGGTGACGAGCACCTCCCCGGAATCCTTTGAGAGGCCAAACGCCATCAAGCGCATGACGCATAAAGCCGCCGTCAAACCCGCCGTACCATAGGCCATGCTCTCTTTCAATGTCAGACCTTGCGGCAACTTCACCGCCCAGGACGCGGGTACGCTGATGTACTGGCCAAAACCACCGGCGGTATTCATGCCGAGATCAAACCCGGTGACGATCACCTGGTCGCCAGCGCCAAATTGGGAAGTCGAGCTGGTGGCGACCACTCCTGCCGCATCGATCCCCGGCGTGTGCGGATATTTTCTGGTTACGCCCTTGTTGCCGGACGCCGACAGCGCGTCCTTGTAGTTCAACGAAGAATATTTGACCTCGATCAACAATTCGCCGGCGGGCAAGTCGGACCACTCCTTTTGTCTTATCTCTCTGATGAATTTCTGGTCGGCCGTTTCTGAAACGACCATGGCTTTAAAAGCTTGCAGCAAAGGCATACTTTTCTTCCCATCCCTTTGTGACGTCTCTCATATCTCTCAGATGAAGCGAGTAATCCAAGGGCAACTGTCAAGGAAAGTGGACGTTGTGAAGGCCACCCTGACCTTAGCGCTTAGCAATCCTAAACTGCAGCTGTTGGCAGTTTCTTTCGTTTATCCCGCACGTACACCGATATCCCCGGTTGATCGGCAGAACGTCGTTCATCCACGTCAAAAAGCTGAGTTGCTCTAACCAGGTCGCCGAGCTTCTTGTAACCATAGTTGCGCGGATCAAACTCAGGAGCTTGATTGGCGATATGTTGACCCATTTGGCCCAAATAGGCCCAGCCGTCTTCGCTGGCGGAATCCTCCACAGCGTTTCTCAACAGATTAACCAGTGTTGTATCCTGGTTCAGATCACTAGTGTTTTTCCTTCCCCGCGGACCGCTCGGTTCATCTTCGCGTAGTATTTCCGTATAGACGAACTTGTCGCAGGCACCCAAAAACGCTTTGGGCGTCTTTTTTTCACCAAAGCCATAGACAATAAGACCCGCCTCTCGAATTCTGGATGCCAAGCGCGTAAAGTCACTATCGCTCGACACGATGCAGAAGCCATCGAGTTTCTCTGTGTAGAGCAGATCCATCGCATCAATGATCAATGCGCTGTCAGTCGCATTTTTTCCGACTGTATATCGGAATTGTTGAATCGGCTGGATCGCTTGCTCTAAAAGAACGTCCTTCCATCCCCTCAAATTGGGAGTGGTCCAATCACCATAGATGCGCCTGACACTCGCAATACCATACTTTGCAATCTCAGCTAGTAATGCATCGATGATTGCGGGCTGAGTATTGTCTGCATCGATTAACACCGCCAACTTTTTCTGGCTATTCTCTTGCTGCACGCTTCACTCTCCATAGCGCTATTCGAGGCGCTTTCAAAGTCTTTGACCGTTTCCTTGATCAAGGATATCGGCTGGCGGATTCCTTGAGACTTTCGTCTTGCCAAGCCAGCAGGAAAAGGAAAGTAAAGAAAGCATTCTCCTACGGCACCGCCTTGGATGACCCCAGAATTTTCACCAGCTTACATGTCCCCCACTCGTCGCCCCTCGGTAACTGTGCGCGTCTCGACAAGGCTTTTCCAGCCATCCCAGTCGAAGAGCAGAATGGCATCGTCTCCGGAAACTAGCTTGTAGCGAGTTCCCTTGTAAAGAATAGATTTGTCGGGAAGGTCCATGACTTTCTTGAAGTCCTTGCTCCCATCGACCTCGGTAGCAATCCAGTACCGGCCGTCGTACTGGTTCGGGTCCGTAATGAAGGGGACGTCGACACCTCCCTCCTTAAAGCTGACCTTAAGCCAATTGGGACCTGCGCTCGTTACTACACCGGGAGTCAATCTGGGTAACAGCAGGGACTTCGTACCGGTGGCATCTTGATATTGCGCCACCACGTCCCTCGAGATGTAGAATTGCAGTTTTTCCAGATCTTCTAGGTTGAGGCTGTAAACCTGCCGGTGGGAAGTGTTCTGAAAGGCAATCGGGGGAGCCGACGAGCAGCTCACGAGGAGCGAAAAAACAGCGACTACCAACCATCCGTGAATTCCTGGTACGATCATGGCGGCTGTAGAACAGACGAATGCAGGTATGAGTCGAAGCATCAGGGACAGTGGGAGGTCTCTTGAAATCTTTTTTGATAGGCTCTTCACGTTTTTTCAACCCTCGTCGAATCCTAAACAAACTGTGCGAGTATTTTATAACCTCCACCGAATGTCAACGGTGGTTTCTTTACGCAAAACGGCGAAAGCCCTGCGGCCACGCTTAGACACTGCTTCGGAGAGTTGAGCCTGAAACCTTCAGGAGAGTGTAAATAACCCGGGTTAGAGCGCTAGGCGCGGGTAAGAAGTTCCAGCACGTGGCCGTTGGGATCGCAAAAATAAACCCCCCGGCCGCCTTTGCGCGTATTCAGTTGCCGATTCTCCCGACTCCACGGATCACTGCCCCAGGAAATTCCCGCTTCTTGCACGCGCTTGAAGATCGCGTCGAACTCCTCGTCGCTCACATGAAAAGCATAGTGGTGCCGTTCAAAAGACTCGGCGTTGTCGAAATCCATGGTAAGCTCGCCATTAACTCGAACCGGAGCAAAATGGCTCATTGGCCCTTCGTATTTGAGACCAAAGATCTGCGCGAAAAAACGGGCCGAAGCTTCCTTGTCACGTGCCGGCACAATAGTATGATTCAACGTTATTGCCATGATCGCCTCCCCGTGAGCTATGGCCAGAGCCCACGCTTATGACAAAACTCGATCTTTACGCTTTCCCCACACTATATCTCCTCGCTAAGGAGATCCTAGCTCGAATGATTCAGATAGGGAAGGCCCCTGAATGCGGCCTCGATGTCTTCGGCGATTTCCCGGGCGGCGGAATCGGGGAGATTTACGAGTAAAACGATGGATCCATAGCCAAAGGACTCCGCTCACCGTCACCGCGAATCATTTCTCGGCTCAGTTTCTGCGTTCGTCTCGATCGGTAGATCTATGGCGATTTCGCAAAATTGGCTGGTTAGGTGCAGAGTGGCTAATCAGTCTGAATCGATTTGTGACTGCACTCGTCGAGGATGGCTCTGCCTCTGGCGGTAAGAATCACATCAGATTGACGCGACGAACCTTGACTCTGGACTTGGATAAGACCGTCTATCAACGCGTCTTCCCACACGGTATGCCGAGGGCACGAAGTCTGCCAAGCCTCCATGGCCTCGGCGTAGGTTCGACGACGACTTGCGACCCAGGCGAGGAACTGTAGCGTCAACGGGCCCACTGGCTCAAGCATTGCGCGCCCCTTTTATCGCGAGATCCAACAGGAGTGAGTTTATGCTTATTTGGCTTTGGGCTCAACAGCTGTACAAGATTCAGTTCGCCAACCGCTCGAACTGCGTTAGTTATAATAGATGACGCTCGATCGCTCATGTATTTCTTGACGGCGTTCTCGATGGTGCCGCCTGCCTTGGCTAGGTCGTCCGGTAGCCGCACCTGGTACGGAAGTGATGTTTGATAACGTGCTTGTTGAAAGTGTACGTAGAGAGATTGCCTTCAGGAGTAAGGACCTCCACGTTCTCCCAAGAGCAGATTTCGGAAAGCAATACTGAGCTAGACCCGTGCAGTCAGGCCTACCGTGGCAGTTTGGTAATTGAAAGGATGTCACCAGCGCTAACCTGAATGACGCCTTGTTCCGACTCTAATGAAAAGTTTCCTGAAGTATCCTTCTGCGTGATTTGCCCTTCCATAGGATTTGGGAACTGTCCGGTCTCCGGCCGAAGGGTAACCTTAACGCGGTCACCCACCGCGAGCACTCTCAACGCATTTGCCAATGATTCGAATATCGCCATTGTTCCTTCCAAAAAAGCATTTTCAAGAACGTGTCCTTATTTCTCCGTGGCAGGAGCGTCAAAAGAAGGCCCGGACGTTCGTTCTCCGCCCTACCGCGCTCCGGCTGCGAAGTCGCTCTCTTTGATGAACCGCCATCCGGCTAAATTAGCTGCTCCCTCGTCGTCGGATGCGCCGCTTACCCCTTTGATGTTGCCGACCATGATGTAATCGTCTGCTGGTATGTGCGTTTTTAGCTGGTTCAGAAAAGTGTCCTTCGACATTTCCATCGGGCCAACGAAGCTGAAAATCCGATGCCAGAGCGGAACCGTTTGAACTACCACGGCCCAGTTGCCGTTCAGCCCGACGATGTGTCCTTGTGGTTTAAGACTGCCAACGCTTACAATACTAATCGGACCACCGGAAACTGCTAGCGTGTCATCGACGTCAAATGCATAGATCTTCATGGTGCGGGCTCGGTTTTCCTTTGTCGCTTTGGGATTCACGTGTGCTGCGCCCAAGTCAGCGGCGATTTCGCGGTGTTGTTCGATGCGGCTTCGAGATCTTAGACGATTTCCTTGGCGGGAATGTCGGCAGTGGGAAGATTGCGGATTCTGCGAGGTTTTCGTTTCTGAGCCGGAAGATGTCGAAGCTGGGAAATTCTCCGGTTAATGAGATGGTCCTAATTTAGGAGCGAGAAACGACTCGCGTCCCTTTTCTCTCCTATAGGTTGGGCTTACGTGACTTCGAATGACGTTTAGCAAGCTAAAGAAGCGATTTACCGAGGATGCCTCAAAAACATCTGCACGAAGCGTCGTAGAACCCACCGCCAACGGGGTTTAGGAGCGCGTCGCCGCCGGGGTGAACGCCATTTCGACCTCGCGTACTTCCATCTTTGCGACGTTTGCTCCGAGCTTAATCCCTGCCTTCGCTACCTCCGCTTGAAACGCCTTACCCTTGGCTTCAAGGTCCTCCTTATCCGCGTAGTTCCTGATCCAAATAAACTCGTTCTGCGGACGGTTCACCCACGTGCCGACAATGGGCACGCCGATTCGCTCATGCACCACCATGACTTCCTCTTTGAAGTGCTTGAGGAACGCGTCCATCTCGCCCTTGTTGATCGTGTAAATACGAATCTGTGACAACATTTCGATCCTCCTCCCTTGTTACTATCTGTCGCGCTACACCGACGGTGTGCACGATAACTGGATAATTGAAAATAACCCTCGACCAGTCGCGTGCGAGCCGGCTAAAAATATCTGGAAAACTAGGCCGGCACAAGAAACCAGTCCGCCAAAGACGGTTTCGAGACAGAAAGTATCCGAGTACGACGTGTCATGTCAACCTGGCCTGGGCCCAAATCCGCAGAGATCTCACGGAATTGTTCAAGGGCGGTTTCGAAATCCTCGACTATGTCCCGGCGAGAACCCCAGTAATTTTGACCCTCATTTTAGTTAGGTGCCTGTCAAAATGATCTTCTTGCTCTTTATTGAGGTCAGCAACGGGACAAAACTGATTCCAAGAGCAAACAGATAGGTCACGTTCATCGAAGCGACGAAAACATGAGTGTCCCCGGGGTTGGGGGTTGTCCCCGGATCCCCGGAATAGAATCGGAAAGCCAACGTCAAAAAAATCCCGCTCAGCGAAATGCCGAGCATGTGTCCCAGGCCAAATATCCCATTGATAATACCTATGGCTATGCCCCAATGTTCTTTAGGGAGTGAGCTCACCATCACCGCCTGTGAAGGCGTATTGAAAAAGGCGGAGCCGATACCCACAAGCGCCAACAAAGTGGTGGGCAAGATCCAATGGGAGTCGGCCCGAAGATTGGCCCCAATTAAAAAAGCAACCATCAGGACTAGCACGCCCATGATCAAAAGGAAGCGGGCGCCGATACGATCGGTCATGGCGCCACTCACAGGCGATAGCACCATGCTGAGGAGCGACGGGACAAGAAAGATCATCCCGATGAACGTGGGCGAGAGCTTCAGCACGTCCTGGAGATAGAAAGGCGTGACAAACGTGGTGAGCCCTTGAGTGATGCAAGCCATGAGGAGACCAAGGGAGCCGTAGCCAAAAACAGGGGTCGAGAAAAAAGTGAGATCGATCATCGGGCTCGGGGTTTTCTTCTCGTGGTAAACAAAGCTCCAAAGCAGCCCCACAAAAGTCAAAACGAGCAGCGCTTGGTTACCCGCACCGATGACCTCCGCGATTTTTTGATCCAGGAGCATGGTGGCGAGAATCGTTAATCCAAAGAAGAGCAACGCTCCCAGGTAATCCACCGACCGGGATCGCGCAGCAGGTTCCGCAACGGAGCGTCCGGTCATCAAGGAAAGCGCCATGCCAACCAGGCTTGGCAACAACAATAAGAAGAAGATCCCGCGCCAGTTGACCAGATCAATGATGAGACCGCCGATGGGCGGACCAACAAAAAAACCAAACTGGTGCGACATCGCCATCAGTCCCTGGGCCTTTCCCTCAGATCCCTTGGGCATGGACTTGAAAGCCAGGGTGCGACCGGAAGACTGAATCATCGCACCGCCAACTCCTTGCAAAAATCGAAACAGGATCAATTGGAAAACATCCTGTGAAAGCCCGCAGAGAAGCGAGCCAACCGCCATCATGGCCATGCCAAAGCCGTACATCTTGTGATGGCCGTATATGTCCCCCAGGCGACCGCAAACGACGCCTAGCCCTATCCCAGCCACCTGATAAACGATGAGGGCCCAAGAAATCCCAAGGATGTCCGTTCCCAGAGCTGTCGCCAGGGTAGGTACGGAGATCATAAATATCCGGGTAGAAATTCCAGCTATGGAAATCCCGATTACGGAATTGATGAGGGTAAGTCTGCGGACCCTCTTATTCACCTGAGTTTGGTCTTGCAAATTCAATCTCGGGAGCCTTTCTCCCCTACTAGGATTTTTACGTTGAAATCTCAATCGCGGGCGGCGAAAGGTAGGACGGACCAGAAAATTTCGCGACTACCTTGTCACGATTGGAAAATAAGAATCAAGAGACCTGGCTTTTACTGTTTGGCTCGATCAAGTGTGGTGAGTTGGTCAAAGCGTTCACTTTCTTGTTTCTTCGCCCGCTCATTTTCAACCGCGGGTGTGCTTGGCACAGCTAGTGACTCCGTGACGTGGAATCTAGTTACCACGAGTTCATCGATCTCAAGTCGTCAGATTCGTGAGCGACCGATCACGAGCCGACCAATAGCCAAAGCGCCGATGG
>JAHKKJ010000231.1 GCA_020027655.1 Deltaproteobacteria bacterium
ATCCAAGACGGTGGTCGAAGCTGTCAATCGAATGTCGCCCAATGTCAAGACAACCTCTGTTCAAAGGATTATTTCTCTTATGCTTATCTGTATCGCTTCGCCATCGCAGCGTAGCTAGAAGTTGGGTAGTACGGAGCAAACTGAAGATTATCAATTAAAGATAAAGGAAAGTGATATGCAGTGCCCATCCAAAAAGCCAAAAAACATCGTCGTAGGACTCTGGCTTGTGTGGATTGCCCTATTAATCGCGAACCCATCTTTCGCTGAGGACAAAGTTACTGAAATCTACACGTTTCCGAACATCCCAATCAAGCAGTTTCACAACAAGGTGCTTCCCGGAAGTGTCGCCAACGATCGCAAAATTCTTCTGGGGTCGGTCGGCAGCGATCTATGGCGCGGGCCGAAAGATCCGCGCGACGAATTTTGGATGGTGACCGATCGCGGACCTAACGGTCAGATAAAAGTGAATGGGACGAACCGCCGTACTTTTTGGGTGCCGGAATTCAATCCGATGATCCTCAGAGTCAAAACCCAAGGCAAAGAGGTCCGTATTTTGGAAGCCCTACCCATCGTCGGCCAATCGGGGAAGCCCGTGACTGGACTGCCGAATTTGCAGGGTATGAACGAGACGCCATACAACTACTCAGCTCAGGAACTCTTAAATTTCAATCCTAACGGCCTTGACACCGAAGGGCTCGTCCGCACGACCGCTGGTGACTTCTGGATCGCCGAAGAGTACAGCCCATCCCTTGTACATGTGGATCGAACCGGCAAGGTTCTGAAACGCTATATCCCCGAGGGGCTCAAGCTCGAGGATACGGACTATCCCGTCGCCAACGTGTTGCCGGCGATCTATGGCAAGAGAAAGATTAACCGAGGCTTCGAGGGGCTGGCGCTCAGCAACGATGAGAAGACCCTCTATGTCGTGCTCCAAAGCCCGCTGCTTAATCCTGACAGAAAGACCGGAGACGCCTCGCGCAACACCCGAGTGCTCGTGTTCGACATCGCCAGCGAGAAAGTCACGGCCGAGTATGCCTATCGATTCGACCTGTCGAGCGAATTCGATCCAAATTCCAAGAACAGCCCTGATGAAATGAAGCTCTCGGGAGTAGCCTTTCTCAACCCAACCACACTTCTCGTGCTTGAGCGGACGGACCTCATAGCGAAACTTTACAGCGTGGACATCAGTAAAGCGACGAACATTCTTAACACTCAATGGGACGACGCGAAGACGGCTCCCGCTCTTGAAGCGCTCCACGATCCGGCGAGGGCGCAAGTGCGCGTTCTACCCAAGTCGCTCGTGGTCGATTTGAGTTCTCTATGCGGCATGCCCGAGAAGATCGAAGGAATCGCATTGCTCGACCGGCATACCATCGCCGTCGCCAACGACAATGACTTCGACAGCGAAGACAGCAAATATGACGCTGAAGTTAACGATATCGGAAAGGGAAAGAAAACTCAGATTCTCGTTATTTCTCTAGCCAAACCCCTGCCGCTCCCTCTAGACAGCGTCGCCGCCCGCTAACATTTTGGAAAACTATCTAACGCGTTTCTTTCTACGCCGCTTCGGCGGCCGAGCAAAGTGCAAAGGTCATGGCGCTAAGCGCAAGGACGGTAATTTTTCTCTTCATGTTTTTCTCTGCTCTCTCCACTCGAAACTGGTCACTCGCCCCTCTTCTCACTTGATCACTCTATCCGCCCGCGCCAACACTTCGGGTGGAACGGTCAGGCCGATCTGCTTCGCCGCCTTGAGATTGATGACGAGATCGAACTTCTTGGGCCGTTCCACCGGGATGTCAGCAGGCTTTGTCCCCTTGAGAATCTTGTCCACAATCTCAGCGGCGCGCCGGAACATCTCTGAACGATTCTCCCCGTAAGTCATCAATCCGCCTGCCTCGACATACGTAACGCTGGGATACATTGTTGGAAGACGATTCTTCTCCGTGAGATCTATGATCCGCTTTCGGTGAAAAGCGAAGAACCCACCGGCTGCCACCATAAGGCCGTTGGCGCGCCCTTTGGTTGCGGCTCTAAATGCCCCCTCGATGTCATCAGGCCCTTTCACCTCTAAAGATTGAATCCCTACCCCTAAAAACCGCGCCACAGTCTCAGTTTCTTTCACGTTATAGTCCTCTTCCGGATTGCTCGGAGCCCGGAGAAAAGCCACCCGCGCGAGCTTGGGAACCGTTTCTTTTAATAATTCGAGCCGTTTTCCGTACAGCTCGGCGCCCATATCGGTCAGCCCCGTGACATTTCCACCCGGGCGCGCGAGCTCCGCGAGGATGCCACGCCTAACGGCGTCCGGGCCCCATCCCATGACGACGGGGATCGACTTGGTTGCATTTTTTGCAGCCTGCGCCGCTCCGCTTCCAACGGTAACGATAACGTCACAGTTGAGACGAACGAGCTCGGCGGCAAGCTCTGGGAGACGTTCATCCTTCCCCTCAGAATGGCGGAACTCAATGGTGAGGTTCTGCCCCTCGACGTAACCGATCTCGCGTAAACGTTCACGAAATGGCTTCATGAGAAATGCAGAAGTAGAAGCGTCGGCCGCTCCTAGATAACAAATGCGCGCGACTTTCTGCGGCTGCTGCGCCGACGCGGGAACGCAAAGCGCGAGGAGCAGAGCGCAAAGGGTAACGACGGTGATTTTTCTCTTCATGTCTTTTTTTCTATCTCGGCCCGCTCGTCACTCGACACTTGACACTCGCCCCTTCTCACTTGATGACTTTATTCGCCCGCGCGAGCACCTCTGGCGGAATTGTCAGACCAATCTGTTTTGCCGCCTTTAGGTTGATCACGAATTCAAACTTCGTCGCTTGCTGCACCGGCAAATCAGCCGGTTTGGCACCTTTCAAGATCTTGTCCACGTAAACAGCCGCACGGCGAAAGAGATCATCGTAATCTACGCCGTAGGACATCAGACCCCCCTCATCGACAAACGCCTTTTGTGTATAGATCGCCGGCAACCGATGTTTATTGGCTAGCTCGACGATCCGCTTTCTTTCGCCCAATAAGTAGCGATTAGCGGTGGTCATGATTGCACCAACTTGCTTCTGCTTTGCGGTTTGAAAGGCACGCTCTAAACTTTTCGCGGTCGCTTGAGTCTCGATCTCCTCCAATCTTAGCTTTAGGGCTACAGCCGCGGCCCGGAGATCTTCCCCTGAGCGAGCTACCGGCACCAGCAAAAGTCCAACTCGGGAGAGCTTGGGAACCGCGTCCTTGAGGACTTCCAACCGTTTAGTGTTTAAGTCGCTCGCCAAAGCTGAAAACCCGGTAACGTTGCCTCCCGGCTGTGCAAGACTGGCAACCAAACCCGAAGCCACAGGGTCCCCAGCGGTGGCCATCACGATAGGAATCGTAGTGGTAGCGCGCTTTGCAGCTAACGCCGGTCCCACGCCTGCGACCACAATCAGATCAACTTTACGACGAACCAGGTCCACCGCAAGCTCATCTTGACGCTCCGGCTGGCCCTCCGCGAATCGGTACTCGATGGTGATATTCTTTCCCTCGATCCAACCAAGCTTGTTAAGCTCTTTCCGGAACGGCTCCACAAGAACCGCGCTACCCGATTCAGTGCTTGCATCCAGGAATGCAATGCGGAAGATTTTTCCGGGCTGCTGCGCCTCGACCGCAGCGCACGGAGCAAGGAGCATGGAGCATAGAGCAAGGAGAATGATTTTTTTAGTCATTGGCGTCGGTCCTGCTTTCTTTTCTGATCTCCGACCTCTGACTTCTGATTTCCGACTTCTGTCACTTGATCACCCCGTCCGCTCTCACCAGCACGTTCGACGGAATCGTTAGACGGATCTGTTTGGCGATCTTCAGGTTAATCAACAAATAAGCTGGTCCTGTTGCCCTCATTTTCTCTGGTCATGGCTTTTTAGCGATTAGCCTTTCGGCCCACCGCACAACTTGCCCTGCTATCTTGACGGCCTCTTTGTATTCTTTCTGCTTAATCTGCGGCCCCATCCCTGGGTATCGGGTGAACACAGCGTACCGACTCAACCCCTCTGCTTGCCTGATTGACGTAGGGATTTTCTGACCACTCTTTTCCAGTAATGTTAAAAGTTCGGCAAGATCGTGCACGTAAGGGAAGTCTACATCAACTTTTATTAGAAGCGCCTTTATGGCCTTTTCGGCAGCTTGTTGTGCATCGAAGCAGAGGTCCTCTAGGTAGACGCCTTTGCGCTTAGCCTTCGCCAGGGCGAGATTGCTACGTGCTCGATTTAACCATTCTCTGGGATCGTCGGGTGGATAGCGCTTAGGCACGATAAACTTCCTTGCCTTCTCGCAAAGCAGGCTTGATGATCAGACAGTGCGTGTCTCGATAACGCTCCACGTCCTCTGGCGTAACCAGAATCACATCTACTGCCTGGCCGACGCCGTGAAGATTCATGTAGATGTCTCCTGCCAAACGGCTTCGGTTATATTTGCCACCCTTCACTATAAGCAAATCGACATCGCTATTCGGTCCCATCTCCCCTCGGGCGGCTGAGCCAAAAAGAATAATCCTCTCCGGAGCGGCCACCTTTACAATGCGCCGAATAATCTCGCTTAGCCTTCTTCGGTGTACTGTCGTTTTGCGGCTCATATGTGTCGTCCAACGGATCCTATCCTATCATTGCCTTATTCACTACCCGAGAGTTTATTCCGCTTGCTTGCTGATGACTTTCTCCCGCGCGGTTGCTGTCCTTACCGCTCACGCCTATCGAATCACCTTATCTGCTCTCGCCAGCACATTAGGCGGGATCGCCTACCTATTTTAGACTGATCGATCATCGGATTACTTTATCGGCTCTGGCTAAGACGTTCGGTGGGATTATGAGCCCGATCTGCTTCGCCGTCTTCACATTGAACACCAGCTCGAACTTCGTCGGCTGCTCCACCGGAAGATCGGCAGGCTTGGCTCCCTTCAGGATTCTGTCCACGTAATATGCGACGCGCCGGTAGCGTTCGGCTTGGTCGGGTCCATAGGACATCAAGCCACCATTCACGACAAAATTTCTCTGCACATATATCGCCGGTACCTTTGCCACCTGCTGCGCCGCAGCCTTCTTCATTGCGCACCTCGTTTCGAGCGTTATTTATCACGCGGACGGAAATAAAGAAAAGGTGATTTACGGCGACAGAGGACGGATAGTCGTCGAGTAGGAAGGCCGGATTTCTCCTAAGATTGAACTACCCCGCAGCAAGCTGACGGGGTATCAGAACGTAGCGATGAGAATTTATCCTAAAGGCGTCACCCCCGAATGTTTTAATCGTGGTTCGACTATGCTGCTCACCACGACCCTGAGCCACGTCGAATGGGTCGGGGGTCCAGTTCCGATCTCGCCTGGATTCCCGACGGTTCGAGAGCCTCACCGCATTCGGGAATGACAAACTTAAAGAGGTCTGGGAATAGCTCTTTACGGAGCAAGCTGCGGGAAATCAAACCCGGAGTGATCGAACTGATCGACGCAACGGTGCCATCTCGTGTGTGATTTGATGGGCGAAGAATTCAGATACAAGGTTAACACGCTCAAGCTTAGCCGCCGAGTCCGCAGGACGCGGTCGGCTGGAGCGATTGGTTAGGCCGAGGTTCCTCCGGGGTAGAAGGTTGCCGGCGTCACCCCGAATCGCTTACTCAATCGCTCGATGTGCCCTCGTGTAAGCCTTCGCTTCCCTCTGATGATTTGCGAAACGACGGGCTGGCCCCCAAGCTCCTTAGCGAGATCGTACTGGCTTAGATCGTGCTGCTCCATGAGGAACCCAAGCACTTCCTCTGGGGTTGCCGGGCCGATAGGGAACTCCCTTTTCTCATACTGCTCGATGAAGGGAATGACGGCGCTCAGGTACTGGCCGACAGCCGTGCGGTTGTCGGCGTCTAAGCTTCCGGATTCCCGCATCAGGATGCGGATTGCCTCGCTGTAACCGTGGTGCATCTTCCTGCTCTTGATAGGTTGCGGCGGCAGATGGAGATAGAGCCACCGAAGCAGCTCGTTGTCTACCGGCACCTCCAGCGGCTTGAGCTTCTTTTCAAGTGTTGCAATCGTCATTTCACTTTCTCCAACGTCCCTCATCGTACTCGGCGTGCGTAAGCACGCACTCGATTGACACGGATTGAAGGGCGTAATCCACGACAGCGATCAACCGGTACTTGTTCCCAGAGATGTCGAACACCGTGTGCGGCTTGACCCGATCCGCTGAA
>JAHKKJ010000839.1 GCA_020027655.1 Deltaproteobacteria bacterium
CTTGCGACCCAAAGCAGCCATCGGATCGTAGAATTTTCAGCGAGCTGATATGGAAGGGTATGTCTTGGGACGACTTCGCCGCAGACAGTTCCTGATAAGCGCAGGGGCGCTGCTCGCCACGCCAATCGCATCCTTCGCTCAGCAGCCAACGAGGCTTGTTCGAATTGGAGTCCTGGCAGTGCCCTCAGCCTCTAACTTCGCAACTCGGACGGAAGCGCTGCGTGCGGGTTTACGGGACTTCGGCTATGTGGAGGGCAAGAACACGCTCATTGAGTTTCGCTCGGCCGAGGGGAAGTATGATCGACTGCCTGAACTGGCCGCCGAGCTCGTCCGACAAAATGTCGACGTAATCGTGGCCGGGGGAACCCCGGCGATCCGTGCGGCCAAGCGGGCAACCGAAACCGTCCCTATTGTGATCGCGGCTGTAGGCGACGCCGTCGCTGGAGGGCTCGTTGCGAGTCTTTCGAGGCCGGGCGGAAACATCACTGGTTCTACGTACTTCGCTCCGGAACTCGCCTCAAAGCAGCTCGAGCTACTCAAGGAGGCTTTCCCGCAAACAACGCGAGTCGCGGTTGTCGTCAATCCGAGCAATCCGGCGATGGGACCGACTATGCAGGCCGTGGAATCGGCTGCAAGGTCGCTTAAGCTGGAACTGGAACAATTTGCGGTGCGGGAACCACCGGACTTCGACGGTGCGTTTGTGGCGATTGCCAAGAAACGCTACAAGACTGCCTTAATCATCGATGACCCGATAACGATCTCGAACGCCAGAGCACTAGCGGACCTGGCGGTGAAGCATCGGCTCGCAACAGCGGGCTTTATCGAGTACGCGGAAGCGGGCGGCCTCATGGGCTATGGGGTGAATCTCATTGCAATGTGGCGTCGCGCGGCTTTTTTTGTAGACAAGATTCTCAGAGGCACCAGTCCCGGAGAGATTCCGGTGGAGCGCTCGATGAGATTCGATCTAGTCATCAACCGCAAAACGGCTAAAGCGATTGAGGTCACCATTGCACCATCGATACTCCTGCGCGCCGACCGGGTGATCGAATGAGCGCTATTGGCCGTTTCCAGCGTCTCGAGACGGGCAATTCAAGTGCGCGTGCCACCGAACAACGGCCTGCAGGGCGACGCGCCGCGCGCGGCGCGCGCCTGAAGCCGAACGTTCGGCGCAGATGCTGACGGCCGGCGTGGAATTTCTCGGACGAAACTTGATACCATCCACGTTGGAGCCCTGGCCATGACAAAGGCGTTGAAGAAGGCGTTTGAAGCTGCGTCGCGCCTCCCCGACCGGGAGCAGGACGAGCTAGCAGCGGCGATTCTTGAGGAACTTGCCGCAGATGAGCGCTGGGAGGCCGCTCTCGCCCAGTCGCAAAGAGCGCTTGAGCGCCTGGCCGACGAGGCGCTCAAAGAGCATCGGGCTGGCCGAACCGAGACCCTTGATCCCGATGCCCTTTGATCTCCAGGACAACGAGGCGCTTTCGGGAGGCGTATGGGCGGCTGCCCGAGCATGTTCAGCGCCGCGCCCGTGAAGCCTACCGCCGTTTCAAGGACGACCCGAGCCATCCGCGCCTTCGCTTCAAGCAGGTCCACGCGACCCATCCCATCTATGCCGCACGCGTCGGACTTGGATACCGCGCGCTCGCCGTCATCGATCCATTCTCATCGGAGGTCATCCATGATCATTGCCCTGGCGTCGCCTTGCATCGCCGCAGCCCTCGATGAGGGCTTAGACAAGATCAAGCGGTTCCTGTCCGAAGCTTCGGCCCAGGGCGCGGAGATCGTGTGTTTCCCGGAAGCCTATCTCCCGGGTCTGCGGGGACAGGATTTTGAAGTATTGCCCTTTGATCAGATGCAACAGGAACGGGTACTCCAGGCCGTGGCGCAGTGGGCGCGAACATTTGCGGTGGCCACTATCCTCGGGATGGAAAGGCTCACACAGGCGGGCCGGCAGATTGCCGCCTTTGTCATTGACGCCCGGGGCCAGATTCAGGGATTCCAAACCAAAAACCAACTAGCCCCGACCGAAGATCAGTTCTATGTGCCCGGAAATACCCGGCGACTCTTCGAGATCAACGGGATTAAGTTTGGCGTGGCGATTTGCCATGAGGGCTGGCGCTATCCGGAGACGGTGCGATGGGCGGCGGTGCGGGGCGCCAAAATCGTCTTTCATCCCCACCACACTGGGAGTGATCAAGAAGGTGTCCGTCTGACGCAGTGGGGCGCGGCCAGTGGGCCTTACTACGAGAAGGCGATGATGCTGCGCAGCATGGAGAACACGATCTACTTTGCCAGTGTCAACTATGCTTTGCGCTTCCAAGAATCGGCGACAAGTCTCATCGCCCCGTCAGGCCTGTGCCAGGCGTACCTACCTTATGGGCAGGAAGGCGTACTGGTGCAGGCCATCAAAGTCGAGGAAGCAACCGGTTTGCTAGCCACTCGATACGCACCCGAGCGTTATCAAGAATTCAGGTTGGAGTGAGCGCCCACCACCGCATGCAGCCGCGCCGCGAAGCTGACGCTTCGCGGCGCGGCTGATGCTGGCCGTTCGGCGGAAATAAGCA
>JAHKKJ010000840.1 GCA_020027655.1 Deltaproteobacteria bacterium
GGCCAGCAAGCCTTTTTTTTCATGCTGGTAGGGGTCTTTATCGGCTTCTGGGTCGGCATACTCCCTGGCCTGGGAGGCGCTGCGACCCTGGCTCTCATGCTGCCATTCATCTACAAAATGGACCCCACATCGGCTTTTGCCTTTCTCTTGGGGTCAAACGCCGTAACCGCCACGACCGGAGACATTACCTCGATCTTGTTTGGTGTCCCGGGCGAAGGCACCACGGCTTCCACGATCGTCGATGGTCATCCCATGGCCAAGAAGGGCGAGGCCGGGCGAGCCTTAGGCGCGGCGCTGATGAGTTCCCTGGTCGGAGCTATTTTTGGCGCCTTCGTCTTGGCCCTGGCGATCCCCATCGCCGCGCCGCTGGTGCTTTCCATCGGCTCTCCTGAGTTCTTCATGCTCGCCCTACTCGGCATCACCTTCGTTGGTTCTCTCAGCGGCGGCAATATCGTCAAGGGTCTGATGGCTGGCGGTCTTGGGCTGATGATTTCCACCATCGGCCTGGACCCGATACGGGGTGTCCCCCGCTTTACCTTTGAGTCAATCCTCGGACAGGGGCCTTCGATCTTTTTGTGGGACGGTATCGACCTGGTTGCCGTGACCATAGGGCTCTTTGCTATTCCCGAGATTATCGACTTAGCCATTAAAGGAACCAGCATCGCCCGTGAGCAAGTTGGAAAGCTGGGTGGTGTCATGGAGGGAGTAAAAGACACCTTCCGCCACTGGTGGCTAGTTCTCAAGTGTAGCGCTCTGGGCGCTTATGTCGGCATACTTCCCGGAGTGGGAGGCGGAACGGCCCAGTGGGTGGCATACGCCTATGCGGTTCAGAGTTCCCCCAACAAAGAGCGTTTCGGCAAAGGTGCTGTGGAAGGAGTGCTTGGTCCCGGAGCGGCCAATAACTCCACCCGCGGAGGGGATCTGATTACCACGGTTGCCTTCGGCATTCCGAGCAGTGTCTCCACAGCGATCTTGTTCGGCGCGTTTCTGATCCAAGGAATCGTGCCGGGCCCAGACATGCTGAATCCGGCGAAGCATCTCACTCTCACTTTCTCATTCGTATGGATCATTATCGTCGCCAACATCATTACCGTCGCAGTCTGTTTTCTTTTTCTCAAACAGCTCGCAAAAATCACTAACATAAGAGGAGCCTTGCTTATCCCCTTCCTGCTCCTGCTGATTTATCTTGGTGGATTCACCGTAAAAAACAGCTTCGGCGACATGATTATGATGCTGATTTTCGGCGCCCTCGGTTGGCTCATGGTCCAGTTCGACTGGCAGAGGCCGCCGCTACTCGTAGGCCTGGTTTTGGGAACAATCACTGAGAGAAACTTCTGGATTTCCACCAGGGCTTACGGAGCCAGCTGGCTCCTGCATCCCGGGGTTCTCATTATTGCCGTGATCATTGTCGGGGCGATTGTCTACTCCGTCCGCCAAATCCTTCGTGAGAAGCGGCAAGCGCCGCTGCTGGCGGTTGCGGAAGCAACGCAAGAACCCCAGATCACGATGCTCAGCAGCCCGGTTTATCGACCGATCTTTGCGCTTTTCTTCGTGGTACTGTTTTTCTACGTGTTGCGTGAGACCTTTGTCGAGATCCGCCCGATGGAAGAACGCGCCGCTCTCTTTCCGATGGTTCTCGGCTTTCCGTGCCTCGCGTTGGCCCTGGCGGCTTTTGGCCAGGAGCTCTTCAACACCCTGCGCCGCGCGAAGGAAACGGCAAATCCCGGCGAAATTACATCTTCCATCAATCCGGCCGTTATACGGACTCGTGCAATCTCCATCGTCAGTTGGATTTTAGGTTTTTTTCTCGCCATCTGGCTTTTGGGCTTTGTCATCGCCGTGCCGGTTGCAAGCTTTCTCTACTTTCGCTTCGCGGGCGGCGAGAAATGGCCAATATCCATCTCATTGAGTCTCACGGCGGGGGCGGTTTTTTACGGCTTGTTCGATTACTTCCTCCACCTGCCTTTCCCTGAGGGAACGTTGTTGTCGTGGTTGAACCTGTCTGGATAGTTCGTGCCACCTAAACCTACTCGGAGGGTGACATCCCTATTTTAAGAGGGGTCAGTCCCAAGAGAAAATTATGCGGGAGGTGCTATGAAAACTATTCTTTCGGCACTCTTGGCTTGTTTGCTATGGACTTCGAACCTCTCAGCCCAGACGCCTTTCTATGAGGGCAAAGCTGTAAGAATCGTCGTGGGATTCTCCCCTGGCGGTGCTTATGACGTGTGGGCCCGCCTTATGGCTCCTCATTGGAGCAAATTCATTCCTGGAAGCCCCAGCTTCGTGGTGCAAAATATGACCGGCGGAGGCTCGATGGTCGCGGCCAATCATGTCTACAACGTCGCCAAGCCGGACGGTTTGACCCTCGGCTTCGTTAGTCCCACGATTTACGTCGAACAGCTTGCCGGGCGAAAAGAAGTTCAGCATGACTGGCTCAAGTTTTCTCATGTCGGCTCGCCGGAGAGCACCGCGCGAATCTTTTATATTCGTGCAGACACCGGCTACAAGGCGATCGAGGATATTCGAAAGGCGGCGGAGCCTCCCAAGTGCGGCGCTACAG
>JAHKKJ010000841.1 GCA_020027655.1 Deltaproteobacteria bacterium
TACGTGAACACCAGCCCCGACGACATCTCGCCAGAAGGGCTTCTGTTCATCAAGGAAAAGGACAGTCCAACTGGCAAACCCCTTCTCGTCGTATCGCATGAAATAAGCAGCACAACCACGATTTTCGAGATCAACAAGGATTAACTTTGGAGGAAAGAAAAGGTGGCCGGAACCTTTTCAGCTCGCCAGATGGAGTAGTGGATGCGAAAATCTGGGACTATTAAGTGTTCACTTCAAGTGAAAGAGAGGGCATATGCCTAAGTTGAGACACTTGGCGTTCCATACGGCCAACCTAGAGAAGGCAGCGGACTTTTATAAGCGAGTTTTCGATATGGTAGAGGTAGGCCGAAATACGACGGCTACTTCCGAGGGAATATACTTAAGCGATGGGACGCTCAATGTGACCATTCTGCAGGCCACGGTGCCCTTGTCAGAATTTGCGAAGTACTCAGGGTCAGCCGCTTTGGGCATGAGTCATTTCGGGTTTTTGGTTCAAGATGTCGAAGAAATCCAGCGGCGCCTTCGAGAAGTTGGCGCTGTGCATATTGATGAGCAGTTGGCGGGCTTGGTCCATGCCGAGGATAAATGGAGGGGGCCGGACGGCGTGCTTTTCGACGTGACCGACCAAGCTTGGACGGGAGCAAGACCACTAGGCGAAAAACAGGGAGGATAAGTTGGCAGGAACATATATCTATGATCCCCTGGCAAATTTCAGGAACGATTTGACCGAACCGATGTCCCACGAGGCATAAGCTCTCATGGAAGAAAGGCGCAGGGTTTATGAAACCCGCAGCACGTCGAACCAGTCAACAATGCGGCGATGCTTAGTTGGAATAATGCTAAGGAGGTTGCTGTCATGCCGATCATCACAATCTATCAAGGCGCTTCTGGCGAAGGGCAGGAATTGGCCGAAACTGTGGCCCAGGCTCTCGGCTACGGTTGTGTTGGCCGCGAGGTGCTCGTTGAGGCGAGCCGGCGTTATCGCATACCCGAAGCAAAACTCAACGAGATCGTCGAGAAAGGGCCACACTGGTGGGAGCGTCTGCTGCAAGATCTGCGGCCCTACCGGATCGCACTTCAAGCTACGCTGTGCGAACTGGCTCACGACGGCAAGGTGGTTTACCACGGCCATTTAGGTCATGAGCTTTTGTCCGGTATCGGGCATGTGCTGAAAGTACTTTTGACCGCGCCAATCGAATTTCGCATCGAACAAGTCCGGGCGCGGCAAAATCTCACTGACGTGGCGGTGCGCCATTATATAGAAGAAGTCGACAAGGCGCGCAGCCGCCGGCTCATGGCGATGTTCGGCGCGGATTGGCGCGATCCGAATCGTTTTGACCTTATTCTGAACATGAGCAAGATGAGACGAGAGGGGGCGAAGCGCGTGATTATCGAGGCGGCAAAGCTCGAAGAGTATCAGCCCACTCCCGCATCCAACCAGGCTTTCAACGACCTCGCTCTTGGTTCCCGGGTCCATGCCACGTTAATTGCATCGCCCGATGTACAAGGATCGGCCCTCGAAGTTCGCGCCGAGGGTGGCCATATTCACGTTAAGGGTAGAGTAGACCAAGGATTGGAAGACGAAGTCGCGAAGCTCGTGAGAAATGTACCTGGTGTGACCAAGGTGACAACAGATGTTTATTCCGTTCCGCCGGACGCGTATTTAGGACCCTGAGTCACGGCGGATATTTGAAGAATCGCGAAAAAATAGGAGGACAGTCTATGACGACTCTTCCAGGTGATAAATATCGGCTCGGTGAGGTTGTCGATAGGTGGAGCCGCGGGCAAGCGCTGCGTCAGCAAGCCTATGGGGCTGCAAGTGAAAAGATGCTTGACCTCGCTAATGTTCAAGTGGGCAGCCGGGTGCTCGACGTGGCAGCCGGTACAGGCGAGCAGACGCTTCTGGCGGCTCGACGTGCCGGCCCATCGGCATATGTGCTTGCCACAGATATTTCTGCTGCCATGCTAAACGTTGCCGCCGAGGCGGCGCGCAAAGAGGGCCTCGCGAACGTAGAAACCCGCATAATGAACGCTGAGAACCTCGCGCTCGACGCGGACTCATTTGACGCGGTGATATGTCGGAATGCTCTGATGCTATTTCCGGACCCGGCGAAAGCGCTAACCGAGATGCGCCGCGTGGTAAGGCCTGCAAGCAAAGTCGCAGTGATGGTATTTTCCGCTGAAGAAAGGAATCCGCACCATGGGATTCCCTTCGCAATTATTCGCCGCTTAGGAAACATACCCCCTCCAGCGCCGGGAGAACCCTGGATGTACGCCCTCGGAGATCCAGGAGCGCTTGAAGACGTCTACAGTCGGGCCGGTTTTCTGAATGTATCGGTTCATGCGGTTCCTATACAGCGACGTTTGCCATCCGCTGCTGACGTTATTCGAAGTATGAGAAATTCTGCCAGTGACGTTAGCGAACTTATGAGCCGACTGAACGATGCCGAGCGTGAGCTGGCTTGGGCTGAGATTGAGCAGCAACTGCGCCAGTTCGAGGGACCGAACGGTTTCGAAGCGCCCGGTGAGGTGCTGATAGGTGTTGGGACGAAGTAGGGAG
>JAHKKJ010000232.1 GCA_020027655.1 Deltaproteobacteria bacterium
GGATTTCTACTGCCGGCCTTTCTGATTCCTTGAATAATATTACCCGGGAGCGCGCCGATATAGGTACGCCGATGCCCTCGAATATCCGCCTCATCGTGGACCCCGCCTAGACTTTGGCGCACGAACTTACGATTCATCGCCCGAGCGATGCTTTGTCCGAGGGAGGTCTTTCCTACTCCCGGGGGACCGATTAAGCACAGAATAGGGCTTTTCCCCTGCGGCATGAGCTTACGAACCGCGAGAAATTCAATAATGCGCTTTTTCACTTTTTCGAGACCGTAATGGTCGGTGTCGAGAATTTCACGTGCTTTTGGAAGATCGATCTCTTCTTTGGTAAAAACGCTCCAAGGGAGCTCCACCAACCAGTCCAAGTAAGTCCTTAACAACGAGTGTTCAGCCGCCATCTCAGGAATACGCTCAAACCGAGCCAGCTCTTTGAGCGCTTCCTTCTCGACCTCGGGAGGCATTTTTGCCTCGTAGATTTGTTTTCTCAGCTCTTCAACTTCGCTACCTTTCCCATCCTCCTCGCCCAGCTCCTTTTGAATGGCTTTCAATTGTTCGCGCAGGAAATATTGGCGCTGGGACTTATCCATGGATTCCTTGGTTTCATCGCCGATTTTCCTGCTCAGTTCCAGCAATTCGATCTGGCGCGCCAACTTTTCTGAAACCCTTTGGGCTCGCGCCTCCGGGTCAAGGATCGCCAGGATCTCTTGCTTCTCGGCGGACGGAAGGTCCAAGGTGGAAGCGATTACATCGATGACGGATAAGGGATCGTCAATCCTTTCGATCATCAATCTCAGTTCGTTCATGGGCTCAGGGAACAACGATAAGGCCCTGGCTGCTTCTTGACGCAGATGTAAGATTCTCGCCTCGAACTCCTTTGTCTGCGGTATCTTTTCTTCCACCATCGTGACACGTGCAATGAGGAGGGGATCGGTTTCAAGGAATTCGCCGATCTCAATGCGGCGGCGGCCTTGAACGAGGATCTGACGCTGACCATCCGGCAGAGTATACATCCGGAGAACATCCGCGGCGGTACCGACTCCGTACAGGTCTTTAGGCTGTGGGGCATCTATATTTGGATCCCGTTGGGTGACAAATCCAATCGGCAGTTGCTGGCGCACAGTCTCTTCGACAGCGTGGAGCCTTTCTGGCCGGCGGACCATAACGGGCATGATCATGGACGGAAAGAGTACCCGGCTGCGTTGGGGTATGATGACCATCGCTCCCTCAGGGATATTGAGGCGCGGTTTGGATTTAGGGGATTCTTTCTCTTCAGCCTTCATGAGTGCTTCCTTATCTCGATGATGAATAGCCCATCGTGGAAAGAAATTTCTCCGATCGAAAGAGGCTTTTCGCCTCCTACGAGCCTGAGTCGCCGCTCGAAACGGCCGAGCGGGATCTCCCATATCTTTAACTCCCCGTCAGCGCAGCACCTTGGCAACGGGCGCTCGCCTCGGATGACAAGTTCGCGTCCCTCTAACCGTACGTCCACTCGGTCAACCGCCACTCCAGGGACGGCCGAAATCACCCAGAGGCTTTCGTCAGTCTCGACGACATTAACCGGCGGTTCCCAGCTTGGCGTTCTCCCGTGAGATGTCCGATAGCGAGCCCCTTCGGCGACTTGTAAAAAATTCCTCCGGATCCGCTCTGCCTGTTGGAGCAGATCGCTGGCGCGCTGCCACATTATGAAATCCCAATCGTGCGCTGACATAAATAACCGAGCCTCCACACCACTTACGTAAAATCAGCCGATACTAGGGGCGAATAAATAACCTAGGGATGGGACGGCCCATTGTCAAGGTAAGTAATCAGCTTACTTTCCCTTCTAGTGGGAATCGGTAATTTTGATCTGCCGACGGTCTGGTTTGGACCAATCGAGATGGAACGATACCCCTCGTGGTTGATCGATACGTTCGT
Organism: Deltaproteobacteria bacterium; assembly: GCA_020027655.1. Lineage (GTDB taxonomy): Bacteria > Desulfobacterota > Binatia > UBA9968 > UBA9968 > DAIRFP01. The sequence continues at coordinate 1,921 of JAHKKJ010000232.1, forward strand.
AAGTGTGGGCGCCGAAATAATCCCGCTGGGCCTGTAATAGGTTTGCCGGAAGTTGTGCGGAACGATAGCCGTCGTGATATGCCAAAGCCGACATGAACGCGGGAGCGGCGATGCCTGCCTGAGCCGCGAGCGCCACGACAGAACGCCAGCGCGTCTGATTCCTTTGAATTTGTTCTTTGAAGTACGGATCGAGCAGTAAATTGACCAGCTGCGGATCGCGGGCGTAGGCGGCGGTGATTCTTTGTAGGAAGCGCGCCCGAATAATGCACCCGCCGCGCCAGATGCTCGCGATCGAAGCCAAATCCAGTTTCCATTTATACTCAGTTTCGGCTGCCCTCATAAGCTGAAAACCCTGCGCGTAGGCGCAGATTTTTGAGCAGTACAAGGCATCGTGCACGGCGTTGACCAATTCATTTCGATCACCGTTGTATTGATACTCGGGACCGATGAGATGCTGTGAGGCCGCCTCGCGCTCCACCTTTAAAGCGCTGAGACAGCGGGCGAAGACCGCTTCCGCGATGGAATTGGCAGGTATTCCCATGTCGAGGGCATTGATGCTGGTCCATTTGCCCGTGCCTTTCTGCTGGGCGGTGTCGAGAACATAGTCCACGAGAAATGCGTCCGGGTGGTCCGGATCGCGCTGCTTTAGAATGTCTGCGGTTATTTCAATCAGATAAGAATCAAGATCTCCTTCGTTCCAGCGCGCGAAGATTTGCGAAAGTTCCTCGGGCTCCACGTGCAAAAGATTACGGAGCAAAAAATAGGCTTCGCTGATGAGCTGCATGTCGATGTATTCGATCCCGTTATGGACCATCTTGACGTAATGCCCGGCGCCGTTTTCCCCAATGTAAGCCGAGCAAGGCACGCCGCCTTTGACCGGGCGCCCCGGCTTGGCGGTTTCAATCGGCTTGCCGGTCTCGGCATCAACCTTGGCGGCGATCGCATTCCAGATCGGCTCCAAATGTTTCCAGGCGTCGGCAGCACCGCCGGGCATGAGCGAGGGACCGAAGCGCGCACCCGTTTCTCCGCCGGAAACTCCGGAACCAAAGAAACGGCAACGGTCGGAAAATTCCTTTTCACGGCGGATTGTGTCGGTCCATTGACTGTTGCCACAGTCCACGATGAGATCGTCCTTTTCGGCGCCAGCTTCGATGAGCTGTTTTGTGACAGTGTCGACGGCGGGTCCGGCCTTTACCAGAATAACGATCTTGCGCGGCTTCTTGGCCGCCGCCACGAGCTCCGAAAGGTTTTCGCATCCGACCAGTCCGCCGGGCGTATCAGGATTGGCCGCGATAAATTCTTTCATCACCCGGGTTGTGCGGTTAAACACCGCCACTTTAAATCCGTGGTCAGCCATGTTGAGAGCCAGGTTCTGGCCCATCACTGCCAAACCAATAAGCCCGACATCGGCGCTGGCTTTTTCCGCCATATCCTTCCTCCTTTCAATTCATCTATAGGTCGGCTTAACTTTCATGGGGGCACATACAAACTCTATCACCTGGCAACGCAGACAAAAAGTTAGCTATAGAAGCAGGCGGAGACTAATGAAAAGCCCAGTCATTGGGTCTGAATTCGGAGGAAGAAAAGAAGAAGAAAGGGGACAGGCCGCCGTTCTTAATTGCGCATTGCCCGAGGACGAGATTATTTAACCAGGAGCTTCAGACCGATAACGAGTGTGGATTTCAGTTTCGTGACTAGTTCAACTTGTTCTTACCGGGTTCGAGCACGTTGTCAATTCGTGCCTCTGCCGCAGTTTTGCTTTCATCCATCACTTCCGAGATCTCGCATATCAGTAGCTTTCTCGCACGATACAGTGTATCCCGATCGTGCGGTGCTAGGGTCTTGGTGCCACTCAACTGGGTCAGTGACTCGACCAAGTGGGCCAATTCGAATATGGATCCGGTGTTGAATAGCTTTGAATTGTCTATCTCGCGTTGCCGCCAGTTTTTGGCTGTGCCAAGATCTTTAGTTACTCGGGCGCGTGTTTTGAGGTGGCCTAGCAGCTTGGGAATCTCCGACCGGTTCAGCAAGGCCCGCAGGTGTAAGTCGCGGGACTTGGCGACCGGCACGAACAACTCGGCCCTGCTATCGTCCAATAGGGCTAACCGGTAAAAGCTCGCCGACATTCCACAAACCACTTTCTCGACGACCTCGCCAATAAGACATGGTCCTCGGCCTGGATAAACAACTTTATTGCCAACTGTCAACGTCATTCGAATCTCCATTTCTGCTGGATCTTGGGTGAAGTGAATCTTTCCAGCTCGTCGGTTCCAATATTTCCAGATTCCCAACTAAAATCCGTCCACAGCGGATTTTTCATGTCCACCGAAACAACACCCGGCAACTTGAGCTCAAGCTCGTCCGGTGCTTACGGGGTCATCGGAGAAGCGTGTCGGATACTAAGGCGAGAAGCGAGAGAAGTTCGCTACAATCTTCGGTGTACAAAGACTCTACCACTTCTGATTGGAATAAGATATGGCTCGCGAGGTCTGAGCTCTACATCTAAACTGTCTTGGTGGTATGGACACATAAGGGCGTTTCACCGCTGAGGCGACAGAGTTTAGTGCGCCAGGTTGAGGTAGCTCCGGTTCGCTTCTTCTAACTCCGCGACTGACTGCAAGCGACTGCATGTGTCGATTCCTATTGACCCGATGACAGTTCGAGTCGGACAGTTGCGGTGCCCGATTCTATCATATCCAAAGCTTTTGCCGCCGCCTGCGATAGATCGATGATACGATTTTCTGCAAAGGGTCCGCGATCGGTAATCTCTACTTCCACCGACTTTCCATTGGCAAGATTAGTAACCTTTATTTTGCTACCGAATGGTAGGTTTGCATGTGCGGCTGTAAGCGCTGCTTGATCATAAATTTTTCCGCTGGCCGTCTGTTTTCCTTGATGCTGCGCCCCATACCACGAAGCTTCCCCGGTTTGTGGCAATGTCGCTTGCACAGGGGGACTTTTTTTGGCCGTCGGTTGAGCGGGCACGGGCTGGCTCGGCGTAGGCTGCGCCGTCGTTTCGGTCGGCGCGGCAATATCCGACGGACGTTGAAGTGCGGCGCAGCCCTGAAAAAGTAGCAGAGCTAAACACATCGTTAATAGACACGGGCGCTTCTCGGAAAAACCGCAGCCAACGAATCTGAGAAGCGACAAAGAGAAACCATTCGGCATCTGCGTAGATCACCTCCGACCAGTTAGATTTACTCTTGTACTGATTAGATAATTTTCAACAGGTCGTATTGCATTTCGCCTCACTTAACAAGGGAAACACTCGGAGGTCTACCATCGGAATTTACGAGTCAGCAACGGGGTCAAGCTAGTCTTATTGTCATTTTGCGGGGTCGAGTGAAAGCGTTGATGGTCTGGCTTGTCAGCTTTTCGAAAGAAGCTGCAGCCCAAAGGCCAGCCACGCCAAAAAGCATGCTGAATAAGAGCAAGGCATGGGTCATGGCTGCGAGCTGAAATCGATGAATCGCCCGCAGCATTCCATTACTCCATTTTTCCACCTACGCCGCCGTTTCCCACTTGCCGACGTCGACTTCCCAGCCTTTCGTTTGCGATAGGTCCAACGGGTTGCCTTCGATGTCGCGGAAGCGAAACTCAGCGTAGGGACGGGTCGATGGACGCGGAGCGATCTTCAGCACGGTGCTTAGCTCCGCCATGGTCGCCTGCATATTGTCGACCAAAAAACCGATGTGATTGATGCCGAATCTCGGCTCGTGGCCCTCGATGGGGTTGTAAAAGGGATGGAGCGCGAGATTGGTTTTGCCATCGGCGCAAAAGCGGTTGTCGCGCCCTTGCTGGCGGCGGAGATAGCTCGACGGAACTTCGCGCATGCCAAAAACGTGAGAATAGAAACGCAGCATCATCTCCGGATCGAGAGCATTGTATGCGATATGGCGGATGCGGGGAAACTGCTTCTCCTTTTCTCGCGCCACACCAAAACCCTTGGTGGAGAGGCTCACCGGATGGCATTCCGGATCGTGAATGCGAATTTCGCCGTGATGGATGTCGTCCGGTTCCTGTAGGATCATCCCGCGCGGATTAAGGGCCAGAAACTTTCCCTTGACGTCTTCAAGATTGTCGACTTCCAAGCCAATGTGGTGAAGACCCAGATCCATCTTCATTTCGCCGAGCGCGGGCCGCCGTTTAAAAAACGTCAAATTGTAATATCCGTCCGTGATGGAAATATCTCCTTCTGGCGATCGGCCCAACTCCTCGGTGCCGAGGAATCGATGATAAAAGTCTACGAGCCTCGCCGGATCTTGAGC
>JAHKKJ010000842.1 GCA_020027655.1 Deltaproteobacteria bacterium
ACGGCTTACCTCGCAAGTGGGGTAGGGGCTTTCGAACGCTTGTTCGAAAACGGTTCGATTTTGGTTCGGACGCATATAGCCACAACCAGCCACTAGGCGCTTTTACGCCTTTGCAACTTCCTGAATTCTCGCATAGTTAGCCCTTGGGGATTTTTAAAAGCAGAAGATTGGGAGGGGTTCAAACCCGGCCCCGCAACCATGAGAAAGGGGTCTTACCGGCCCCTTTCTTGTTTTGCTGGCTCGCTGACTCCCCCACTGCAATTTCGCCATCGCATCTAAAGCAAAATGAATATTCCCAAATAAAGGGAGTCAAATAGTATAGAGGCCTTGGTTTAAGGCTCCCCTTTTTATAGGATAATTTGCAATGGAATCTAACAATACAGGCGGGTTTCGTCGCAAAGAAAATTTGTCTGAGCTTCGATACTGGCCTGACTCGGTCCTTTTAGTCTTTCTTATCGTGACTGCTTTTCCCGCGCATGCGTTCAATCATTACACGGATCATCAGCTTGACGCCCTGGCGGTTCGGGTAGGCAGGATTTATTGGATCGTTGCAGTCAAAAATCAAACGCCAGCTTTTCTTTCAAGTCCCACGGCCAAAGCCGCTTCCTTCCGCCCTCAGGCTAATGAATCCTTCGAAATCACAGAATTGGTGGGCCGCAAAGACAAAAACCCATATTACAAAGTGAAGTTTGATTCCGGCAAGGAAGCTTTTATCCAGCCGGAAATTTTTCTGGAAGAACTAAACTTGGGCATCGCGTCAGTCGATCCACAGGCCATTGGGAAGAAAAAAGCCGCGGCGGAGGAGGAGGAAGAAAAAAAGAGAATTGAATGGATCCAAGCCCAGCCCTGGTCACGAACCGTCAAGGAAGCCGCGATAAAGCGCCAGGTTATCGGCGGGATGAATGGAGGAGAGGTTAAGAAAATTCTGGGCAATCCTATTCGTGTCACAAAAGTAAAAGCTCAGCTCAACGTCGCCGAAGAACACTGGCTCTATGCGGACGGTTCGACCGCTGTTTTTCTAAACGGACTCTTCAACCGCATTGAACCCAGGCGTAATACTGAGCCCCAGCCACGCGCGGAGGAAAAATGACTTGGACGACCATTGGAAAAATAATGGCCTTAGCCGGACTAACTCTCTTGATGGAAACCAGCATTACAAGCGCCCAGATTTTTCAATGGACCGACGTCAAAGGCGTCATTCATTTCACCGACAATCCTTATTCAATCCCCGAGTCGATTCGAAACTCCTCGGCTCTCATCGTCCGCAAAGACATCGATACGAAGAGCCACTCTTCGGTGACAACTTTTGACCCTCTCCCAGCGGCGGAGATCTCGAGCGCAACGAACCCGTTGGATACCGAGCCAAAGCCAATCGCAACCACCATGGTAACCTACGCTCCGCAGGAAGTGATCGTGGTGGTCAATTCAAATTCACGACAACCGAACGTTCATCCCTGCAACTTCGGCAGCCATTGCAAACCCGCCTTTCGTCCAGACTTCACGGACCGGCGATATATTCACCCGAGCGTTTTTGACGGCGGCTCACGTCGATCCATTCGCCGTTGATCGCAGGCTGGTTGTTGTCAGGCTCTGTAGAACGGTTATGATTTCAGTTTGTTGAGCTTCTCTCGCCGCTTTCTTTCTTTTTTCGATAATCGTCTTGGATTTCCTTTCTTGGATGCTTGCCGCCGCGGATGATCCGGTTCTACCTCATCGAATGACCGGGCGAGATTGCGCAGCATATCCCTGAATTCACCGGCATATAAAGCGACCGCGCCGAAGCGCTCAACCGCATGGCGCACCTCTCGATCCGAAGTCACGACCACACACCCCGTGCTCTGTTGTCGTGCGCGGCGGACGATGACGCTATCCGCCTTCTCTCCCAAGCGGGAATAGACGATGCAAATTCCCTCGCGCTTTTGTTCAACTTCGTCGATCGACCCGGACCGCCAGCCATCAAAGACAACCGTGACGCCATAGCCTTTGTTTTTATGATAGCTGGCGAGCTCCTGCACCAGCGAGTTCCGCTTGTGCTCTAGATTGCCGGTTAATCCGGTGTCACTACCAATCACGTTGTAGCCGTCAATGATAATCTCCATCGCTCCTTAGGAGATTAACCGCGAAGCGCTCAAAATAGAAGCTTTTAGGGAGCAGTTGTCAAAATCGAAAAAACCAGGTAAATACTGGGCGATTTTAACGGGAGATTGCGGAGTTGGGCATCACAATACAAAAAGCCAATAGAATCAAAGAGTTACCACCCTACCTTTTCGCAGAAATCGATCGCAGGAAACGCGCAGCCTTAGCCCGCGGGGTGGATTTGATTGACCTCGGAATCGGCGATCCGGACATTCCGACTCCGCCTCAGGTTGTCGAAACGCTCATCGAAAGCGCCAGCAAACCGAACAACCATCGTTACCCTAACAGTTCGGGACTGATTGAGTTTCGCGAGGCGATTGCAAACTGGTATCAGAAACGGTTCAACGTCAAATTGGACGCCGGTAGGGAAGTCGTCTCCTTGATTGGATCCAAAGAGGGCATCGGCAATATGGCCGTGGCCTT
>JAHKKJ010000843.1 GCA_020027655.1 Deltaproteobacteria bacterium
CATCGGCGACGTTTTTCAAGGATCTCTGGAAAACGGACTGCAACTCCAGCAACAGGGGCTTCTGCTGGAGCAAACCCTGCCGGAGGCAGCGCCTTACCCTGACACCTTAAAGGGCTCACACTGGATAGCGAGTAACATCATTTATTTTATCGGCGCTTGGAACACGAGCCTGGTTAAGAAGGAAGACGAACCCAAAGGCTTCGAGGACTTTGCCAACCAGAAATGGAAGGGCAAGCTCATCGCCGAGCCTCGGGACGTTGAAATTCTCATTGGACTATCGAAGAAATATAAAAGCGACGAGCAGGCGGTAGCGCTACTTAGAAAGATCGCGGCCAACAATCCTGAATTTCACAAAGGCCACTCGGAGCTTGCCGAGTTCCTCGTCGCGGGTCAGGCGGCGGCCTGCTTTACCTGTTATTCGCATCACTATCCGCCCAGGATTAAGAAGGGCGCGCCGGTCAGTTATTTCCTTTCCGAGGGCGCCGCTTCCATAGACTCGACAGCGGTTTTTAAGGGGGCGCCCCATCCCAATACCGCCTTGCTATTCGCCCGTTGGGCCGCTAGTGAGGAAGGGCAGAAAGCCTATGCTCAAGGGGGAAGGACTCCGGCGCACCCAAAGGTTGAACCGGTGGAAAAAACCCGCCCCGAGAAGAGCTATTTTGTCGGGGCGGCCGAGATAAAAGAGTGGCCCAGGTATGAAAAAGCTTGGAAGGAGATCTTCAAGCTGAGGTAATCTGGGGAAGTCTCTGGATTGACAGTGAAGAGTGTTTGAGATTAGTTTGCTTGACTTGGTTGATCTCGATCTTTTTGACGGGAGGTTTGTTTGATGACTTGGACCCAGAGGCTGAGTTTTGCACTGGCTACCGTGGTGGCCATCACCCTGATGCTACCGGCCGACCTTCAGGCCCAAAGCCTGGACGAGCTCCACAAAAGCGCATCGAAGGAAGGCGGAACGTTGAACTTCTACGGCACACTCGCCCAGATCAACGCGGAGAAGATCCTGCCCGTTTTTGAGAAACGTTTTCCCGGCATCAAGGTCAATCACGTCGACGCTACTTCCGACAAGCTTGTCGCCCGGGCGGTGACCGAGGCCCGCGGCGGGAAGACGCTTGCGGACGTGTTACAGGTACCATTGGAAAATGTCAGCCAGGTTCATGATCAGGGACTCTTGCTCGAGACAAAACTGCCGGAATCGGCGGAGTACCCGGAAGGCATGAAGGGCAGCTTTTGGGTTTCGTCCGACCTACAATTCTTCGTCGCGGCTTGGAATACCACCTTGGTCAAGAAAGAGGAAGAGCCGAAATCTTTCGATGACTTTGCCCATCCACGCTGGAAGAACCGGCTGATTGCCGAGCCGCGAGATCTCGAAATGTTATTGGCTTTTGCTAAATACAAGTTTAAGAGCGATGAAAAGGCGATCGAGCTGCTAAGGAAGATTGCCGCCAACAACGTGGAGTTCCACAAAGGCCACTCGCAACTGGCCGAGCTGCTGGTCGCAGGACAGGCCGCCGCCTGTTGGACATGTTATTCCCATCATTATCCCGGTCGTATCAAAAAGGGCGCACCGCTCAATTACATGTTGACCGAAGGCGTTGCGTCGATCAATGCCACGGCCGTTTTCAAAAACGCGCCGCATCCAAATACGGCGCTGCTATTTGCCCGGTGGATAGCCAGCCAGGAAGGGCAAAAGGCGATGGCGCAAGGCGGGCGCACTCCGGCACACCCCAAGGTCGAGCCGGTGGATAAAACCCGCACTGAAAAAATCTATGCCATTTCCGTGGCGGATCTCAAAGAATTCCCCAAGTACGAAAAGATCTGGAAAGAGATATTCAAGCTCCGTTGATTTCGCGGTCGCGACATCTAAACAATAGGCGGTGATTCATGGCCACAGTTGCCTTGCCGAGAACTGAGAGGGCGGGTTTTCCACTGCTGCGAGATCCGGCACTGTTGGTTCCCTTGGTGGGAGCGGGGGTGCTTATCTACCTGGCGGTGCTGCCCCTGTTCATGCTTGTCAAAGGAAGCTTCGAGATGGAGGTAGCCCCGAGGGAATTTGTTCTGACCTTGCAAAACTATCAAAAAGCTTATGCCAGTGAGTATACGTATTCTACTTTTGTAAACTCTCTCATCTTTGCCTCAGGATCGGCCGGATTGACGTTTCTTTTGGGGACGGTTCTGGCTTGGCTGACGGAGAGGACGAATACACCGCTACGCAGTTTTTTCGTGCCCATCGCGGTCGTTCCGCTGATCCTGCCGGGCGTGCTGGAATCGATCGCCTGGATCTTCCTCCTAAGCCCAAAGTTCGGCTATGTCAACGTTGCGCTGATGTACCTCTTTGGATTGCAGTCGCCGCCATTCAACGTTTTCTCGCTCCCGGGAATGATCTGGGTGCACTCGGTTGGGCAGGTGCCACTCGCGTTCCTGATGATGGTGGCGGCGTTCAAGTCGATGGACCCTTCACTGGAAGAGTCGGCGATGATGTCCGGGGCGAATACGTGGCAGACATTGCGCCGCGTGACCTTGCGCTTGCTGATGCCGACGACCGCTTCCGTGCTTTTGATT
>JAHKKJ010000844.1 GCA_020027655.1 Deltaproteobacteria bacterium
TCCTCCATGTGCTGGAGATAAGCGCTGTCTCAGACTTTCACTTTTCGGCAACTGCGTGTGCCTGCGAAACTCGCCTAGACCGTCTTGGCAAACCCTTCATTCACTTTTTTTTCGTAGGCGAGGAGCTTCTTGACGCTCGGGCGCTCCTGCATGCGCTTGAAATGCGCGGCGACGTTGGGGAAGCCTGAAAGGTCCACCTCCAACTGGGTGGCGCGGCGGCAACACCAAAAGAAATGCGCGTCCGGGGCGGTGAAATGGGCGAAGAAGTACTCTCTCCCGGCCAGCATATCGTCGCCGATCCGGAAGTTCTCGAACAGACCTTCCGTGGCGAACTTGATGACGCTGTCGGACGCGCCGGTTGCGTCGCAGACTTTAGGCGGGTTGTTGATCCGGCTCAGATAGGGGTGGATGCCGCTGGCACACCAGGCATGGAGCGATATCGCCTGCAACTCGTCCCACGGATCGGCGGGCAGGATCTTCGCGCCAGGGAAGGTCCGATGGACCCATTGATGGATAGCGACGTTCTCGGTCAGGATCTTGCCGTCGACCACAAGCGCAGGCACCTTGTGCTTCGGGTTTATCTTCAGGTACTCGGGCGAGAAATTCTGCCGCTTGCGAAAATTGAGCGGCCGGACCTCGAAATCGGCGCCCGCCTCGGTCAGCGTGACATAGGGAGCGAGCGCGCAGGTGTTGGGGGCGTAGTAAAGAGCGATTTCCATTCACGTCTCCTCATTAGTTTGATTGCCAATAATCCGCGCCTCTTGAGTCGGACACAAAATCTGGGTTTTCGAAGGGTGCGAACATCCCCTTTGGTCGTGAGTGGGGTTCAAACCCCACTCACGAAGTTTGCTTGTTCGACCGATTGCGAGCTTGGTTCTCCGGGCACCGTATGGATCGCTATCGACTTCGTCACTTCACGAGCAGGGGTATTAATTCGGCGGCTTTTTCGTAAGTCTCCAATCCGTCCACTGCTTCGATCACTTTGTCGATGCGCTCTTTGGTCAGCACGGCGCGGGCCATTTTGCGAAACTTAGCTCGCAGCACATCCCGGCCCACCATGTTGTGCGGCGAGCCGGGCGGGTAGGGCTCGAACGCCTTGTAAATTTTGCCGTTGGTCAGCTTCACTTCCATCGTCGTGTTGTAATTCTGATCTTTTTTCGCATTCGGGTCTGCGTAACTTTTCACCTTTCTGGCCAGCGCGAGCACCTTCGGGTCGGTCCAGAGTTTCGGGTCCATGTAGAAACTCAGATCGTTGTCATTCTTCAGTAAACGAATTGCCAAGGAAAATGGCAGGCTGAATTGCGCACTTGCCGTGTCATGGGGCTCATAAATCGCCCCGCCGTGTGTCACCGAAGTTTCGGATATGCCGACGCGGATCTCATCGATGTCGTCCGCGCCAAAGCGATGCTCCTCGATCAGTTTGGCGAGCGTGTAAATGACTCCCTGCACTGTAGCGACGCAGGGATAGAGCTTGAACCAGATGCGCATGATCTTGAAGTCGCTGCCGAGACCGCGGGTGATTTCTTCAGGCTCCGACTGATCGGCGAAGACTTTTAGAAAGCCGCGCTTGCCTTCGATAATCGTCGGCGGGCCGGTGAGGCCGAGCTGCGCCAGCACCGCGGATTGAATACCGCCGCGGGCGGCGACGCCGGCGATCACGCGCTTCACCTCGCCTCCGGTTTGATCGTATTCCATGGTGCCGCTGGAATGCATGCCGGCGATGCCGAAGGCATGGAGAATTTGCCCTTCATTCAAGCGCAACAGTCTTGCCGCTGTCGCCATCGCGCCGAAGGGCGCGCCGATGCCGTGGCTGTGGAAGCCTCGCTTGCCGGCTGAAGGCCGCACCGCCAGCAATAAACGATACATGATGTCCCATCCGACGACGACGGCGGCAAGAAAATCTTTGCCGGTGCATGGGTATTTTTCACAGAGCGCAAGAGCTACGGGAACCGTGGCGGCGCCCGGGTGGCCGCCGGCTGCGAAGCCGACGTCGTCGAGCTCGCAGCCTTGACCGAATGTGGCGTTCACGAATGCCGCATCCAGGGTCGGAACTTTGGCGCCGTAGTTGACCACGGTGCTTTCGCCGCGGCCGCCCATTTCGACAACGTATCGATAGGCAATCTTGTTCCACTCCAGAGTCGAGCCGATCAGCTCGACGCCGATCTGGTCGAGAATGCAGTCTTTAGCCTTTTCAATCGCCTCGCGTGGAATATCTTCAAATCGCACCCGCGCTGTGTGGAGCGCCAGTTGTTCAGTGATGCCGGTTATCATGTTTCATTTCCTCTGCCGCTTCAACGATTCTATGCGCGGTTCGCCTTGCCAAAGTCGGCCGCATGGGTTCCCGCCAAGCGGCCGAATACCGCGCCCTTCATCAGACCCGATCCGCCGGGGTAATTATTGAAAAACGATCCGCCTGTGATTTCTCCCGCGGCAAAGAGTCCGCTGATCACATTGCCGCTGGTGTCTTTGACCTCACATTTTTCCGTAATGCCGACGCCGCCGAACGTAAAGGTGATGCCACACGTCACGGGAAAGGCGTAAAACGGCGGGGTGTCCAG
>JAHKKJ010000845.1 GCA_020027655.1 Deltaproteobacteria bacterium
GATACGGAAGTTGTAATAACCCATGGCGCTCACCGTCAGCGCGAGAACTATAACGATGGGAGCCACAACACGGCGACCTGAATTCCACAGGGCCGGGCCACATTGCGTCACGATATGAACGAGGAGATAAGCTCCCGCGGGAACAGCAATAAGAAAACCTTCGTAAGGCCGGCTGTTCGCTAGAAGCGCCAATCCCAAAGCCGTGATCAGCGAATAAGATACGCGTGGGCGCCAAGTTCGACTACGAGGCAGCGCCGTTGATCCTCGCATGAGAAGCCGTACTCCTCCCAGGACCAGTGCCCCGCCCGTTGCTGCAACTGCACCGCCCCAATAACTCTGCGCCCAGTACCCGGCAATTCCCAGTTTCGGATTTATCATTGTGAGCAAAGCTCCGAACAGAGCCCATCGTGCCGGTACCCAAGCATAAAGCATCCAAGCGACGGCAGCGCACATGATGCCGAAGCTCAGCCACACGCCGAAGATCGGATGGCCCGCGATTTTTTGTCCCGCCGCCAGAATCAGACCCTGGGCGGGCGGAAACTTCGACATATAGGTCGGCTGTTGAACAATATGCAGGCTTTCGAAATGGATCCACATTGGGTGCGTTGGGTTCGTGAGCCGCCCGTGCGCGAAGGTATCGGCTGCCAAAAGATAGCTAAATTCGTCCGTAACACGGGGTTCAGGGATACCGACGAGCCAACCCACGATGGCGCTGCCCGCAAAACCAAGCAATCCGACAAGTGCTATCATCAGTCCGCGGTTGCGGTAGGGGAGACTCTTGATTGTACTTAACATCGGTGTAACGGCAGAATAAGAAAGCCGCGGCATCGGTGTGCTAACGCCTTGTTGCGCAGAGGAACCTTGGCTCATCGGAGAACGCAACCTGTGTGGCATTGGCGATACAGGCAAGCGTATCTGCCTCGTCTAGCCAGGACATAACGATTCGGACTTCTGGAAAGCCTTTGTCAGTTTCTAGTATTTGATCTGTCATTATTCCTTCGACACTCAGGACCTGCGAAAATTACTCTCAGCTAAACAAAAAATTATATAACGGCGTCAGGAACAAGCAAAGTTCATTTGCTGTGGTTGCTCATAATATTTTCTTGGTGACGATGGCTTTTAAAAATAGGTTCATGGAGAAGGTCAACGAAGTGGCCGTAGGGCTCGGCGCGGATAGTCCTGGAACCGTACGTCGAGCCGAATGCCGAACACACGGATATGAAATCGTCGTCTTATTGCAAGAAACGACGGACTCGCGCTAGGTTGCACAAATCTATAAGCACCGTAATATCGGGCGAGAAAGAAAGGTTAAGACGGAAGCAGCCGGAGTGAGACAAGGAGACAGCTATGATTCCCAGCAAGCAAGCGACGCTTACCGACGAGTCGACGTACCAGCAGTGGGTGAAGACCGAGGGCATTCCAATCGTCCGAGAGTTTTTTCAAGAGGTCAACTCCGTTCCTCTAGAACCATAAGATCGAATGGGAGGCTTGGGCGTGTATTTGAACTTGATCGGCACCGGGGAAGCCAACGACGCCTATATCCACGAAATTCCTCGTCGTACTCCATCTGCGAGCCGCCCTTCTTCACATCCTCGTCGACGCCATAGAGTTTTCTGAGGCCTTTAAATTTTCGTCCCGCGGCACGCAAGGCGAGATACCTCGCCGGCATGTTGCCTGCGTTGAAGTGCTGATGAAACCAGAATTCGGGCGACACAACGATGGCGACGAGGATCCCAGAATTCACAAAGAGCGCTGGAGTCGAAATCATCCAACCACAAAGAACGCAAAGTTCGCATAGAGAAACTTTGTGTTCTCTGCACCGCTATGCATAAGAGCTTGCGCACCTTGCGCAAATTTTCTGGCGGCCCGTGGCATCCAAAACAGGGATTTGCTCGCGCCAAGACGCCAAGAACGCCAAGACCGGAAGTTTAATTTCTTTGCGACCTTTGCGCCTTTGCGCAAGATATTCCGAGTTTTGGTTGCGGCGTAGCCGCGTTAGGTTCTCTGTGGTTAATTTCTCCGTATTGTCCCGATTTCCTACTTCCCCGCTTCTTTTAGAGCCCGCAACACGTTCTCCGGGCTCAACGGCAGCGTCCTGATCCTCACGCCCGTCGCGTTGTAAATCGCGTTGGCGATCGCCGCCATCGGCGGGACGCAGGCGATCTCGCCGGCGCCTTTGGCGCCGTAGGGGCCGGCGCCGGGGTAGCCGTGGACGAGGATGGTTTCGATGCGCGGCATCATGTTGATGGTCGGCATTAAGTAATCGACGAAGGACGGGTTCATCGTGCGGCCGTTGTTGTCGAACACGACTTGCTCGCAGAGCGCCTGGCCGATGCTCATGGCAGTTGCGCCTTCGATCTGGCCTTCGACGGCTACGGGGTGGATAGGGAAGCCGATATCGTGCACCGCGACGTATTTCAAAATCTTCACGTTGCCGGTGTTGGTATCGACTTCGACGATGCACGCATGTGCCGTGAACGGCTGCGAGCTACCGCGGGCCTTTTCCTCAGCCATCATGGCTTGGTTATCGCAATAGCCGCGGCCGATCACTTCGCCG
>JAHKKJ010000233.1 GCA_020027655.1 Deltaproteobacteria bacterium
CCGCCCGCCGGATGACACCAGACGCCTTTGACATCCGGCACTCCGGTTTCATCTAATGCGTTCCAAATCAGCGCCGACCGCATGAGCGAGAAATGGAGATTGTCCCCGCTGGACGGTTTAAGCAACGGGAAGCCGCACAAGATGGGGTCGTTGCGAAAATAAAGTGCCTTGATTTGAATCACCGGCACAGCCGGCTGATTACTGGCGTAATAACCCGTCCACTCGCCGAAAGGCCCTTCGGGCATGACGTCGTCAACGCCGACTTCACCTTCGATGGCGATTTCCGCGTCGGCAGGAATCGGCAATTCTGTCATCGGACCTTTGACCACTTGCAGCGGCCGGCCAAGAATCCCGCCGGCATAGTCGTATTCGTTGACCCGATTCGGCACGTCTGTCGACGCAACGACAAAATTGATCGGATGATGACCGAAGGAGACCGCGACCGGAAACGATTTTCCCTGTTGATGATATTTTTCCTTGTGCACGCGGCCATGTTTGCCCGGCGACATGTGCAGCGCCAGCCGGTCCGGCCCGTGAACCATAATCCGGTAGGTGCCGACGTTTACCCAATCCTCTTCTGGATCGCGCGTAATCACCAGATCGTCGGTGCCGATATAACGACCGCCGTCCAGTTCGTGCCATCGCGGCACAGGGAACTTGAGCACGTTGATGTCTTTACCCTTCTGCACGTTCTCGAAGAGTGGGCCCGTGGCAACGGTTTCGGCAGTCAGGGGAGCAATTTGTTTCACCTGCCGGCGCCAGGCTTGGATGAAATCGATATCGCTCACTCCAGGCTTCATGCCGAGAGTCAATGCCAAGCGATCAACCGACGACACGAGATTGGCAGCAACCCGATAACCTTTGGAATAATCCTTGATGCAGTCAAAGAGCAGCGCCGGCCGATTCTTTGACCGTTCGTTGATGATTTCCGTAAGCGTCGACAGCTCGAGGTCCCAGTCAACATTCTCGACAATCATCAATTGGCCGAGCTTGTCGACTTCATTAAGCCAAGTGCGTAGGTCTGGCATGGAAATTCTTCTTTCCTTTAAGTTCAAAACGTTCAAGCCGTTCAATCGCTACGCTCCGTTCAAATCGTTCATTTCCTGCATGAGTCCGGCGGAGTCCGTTCCAACGTTTTGAACGACTGGAACGATTTGAACGGCTTGAACGGCTGCTATCTTACTATCGCCGGCACCTGCGGGGTCTGCATGGTGTGCAAAGAATTTTCCGGCTCTTCTCGATACAGGCCGAAAGCCTCGACAATCGGAATGTCGTTTACCGAAAATAGAATTGCTTCTTCGCTTTTCGACCGGTTGACATGCTCATGCCACGCCCAATTGGGAACCGCGAAACAGTCATGCTTGTTCCATTCCAGCGCTTTGTCCCCGACAATGGTCGTGCCCTCGCCGCTGACGACAAAGTAAGCCGCGCTCGACGTATGGCGATGTTTCTTTGTGTGCTCGCCGGGCCGGAGCAGCTGGATCCAGCAACTGAGCGTTCGCAGCGTGCGCCCCCCGGTCATCGGATTGACGTACTCCAACGCCACGCCGTCGTAGGGACTGCCCGGTTGATCGGCCAGCGCGAGCAGTTGCGGCTCGATATCTTTCCACGGATAGCGCAAAGGAAAGTTTTCCTGCTTGGCCTTCTCCCAGGTCGGACGAATCAGACCCGTTCGCTGCTGCAAGTGATCGCTGCGCTTTTCCCGCACCGCTTGAACTTTGTTTCCCGGATAGGGCTCGTAAAACGGCTGGTTGAGTCCAAGGAGAAACGGCACATCGAGCGCATCCACCCAGATCGCCGATTCTTTCGTTGGGTTCTGGTGATCATGCCAGGTCCACTGCGGCGTGAGAATCAAATCGTACGGTTCCATCGGACACTTTTCGCCGTCTACGACCGTAAAGACCTTTCCATCGCCTTTGACGACGAAGCGAATCGCCGCCAACGTGTGGCGATGCGCCCATGCGACCTCGCCGGGCTTGATCATTTGAATGCCCATGAGTAGCGTGTGCGTTGTCGCGTTATCGTTCAAACCCGGATTGCCGAACAGCACACTCCGCCGCGCCGTGAAACTTTCTTCGAGCACGTCACAGGCCTCGATCAACTTTTCTTGGACCATCTTCCAGGGCCAAAGATAGGCGTCACCCCGCGGCCGCGGCCCGCCGATGGCTCGATTGAGCAAATCTTCATAAATCCACTGGCCGGTCATATGCACCTCGGCCAGCTCCTGATTGAAGGTCTCCAACGATTTTTTCGTCTGTGGCTTCGCCATAACACTTGAACTCCTCTAAACCCGTTCAATTCCCTCATAATAAAAGCCGTCGAAATAGACCTGCCACGCCATCATCGACTCTTCCGCCGCGCGCAGCGCAGCCTGCTTTTCGACATCGGTGGTTACATGACTTTCCAGCAACTTGAGCGAGCCGTCGCCGTGAATCTGATCGACCGCATCGTGCATCCACCAAAACTCCGTGTCGTGTTTTGAAAGGCCGAGTTGCCGCATCCAGCGTTCCGCCTCGTCATGTGAAAAATTGCCGCAGTTGGGATCGTTGGTGCGTTCAAGCACCAATTTCGCGGCCAGTCCCTCGTACCAGGTGCGATTTTTTGTCAAAGCTTCCCACGCGTGCATCGCCACCACGGTGGTCGGCAGCGGCTTGGCGTTGACGATCTCGTCGCGCGTCAAGCCAAGCGCCATCCCCATGCGCACGAGAATCTCAAAATGAGAGTGCCCTTCCTGAGCTTCCTCTTCATAGAGATTCTCCGTCACGATGAATTTGCGCACTTCAACGATCGGGCAATTGCCAACGACGTAGGCCCAGCACTGCCGGCTGTGGCGGGTAAAACTCGACCATTGTTCGATCAAAACCCGCGCTGCTTCTTTCGTCAACTTATCTTTCGAATAAGGCACCCATAGAAGTCGGCCGTTGCAGTCAGCCACTATCTTGTCGATGGCCGCCGCGAATTCTGATCTCTGCTCGCTCATTTTTGTACTGACTCCACAAGCGCCTTCCATTCTGGAATCCACTTGTCTTGCGTAGAATTAAACTCTTCGCTTTCAACAAAGACCTTCTGCTCAGAAGTTATGACGAATTCTTTTAGAATTCCCGTTGGAGGAACATCGAGCCTTGCGCTCGGGAGCTCGTAGGACTTCACTGCCAGCGCCTGGCCTTCGCGGCTCAAGAACCAATTGACAAATACCGTCGTCGCGTTGGGATGCGCCGGCTTTGCCGGAACGCCCAGGCAACCGAAGGCAGGCGAAGCCACGGCACCCTCTTTCAAATGCGTCACGCCAATAGGAGTGCCGGCCTTTATGTAGCGCGCCACCTGCCCTGGGTTAGGCCAAAGGCCAACAGCGTATTTCCCCTGGCCTACCCACTCCACCTGTTGCTGGTAGTTCCTGGTGACGGCAGCCTCCTGGATTTTTAGCAGGTTGGTCAAGTAATCCTTCGCTTTGTTGAATCCCCAGAGGACGCCTAAATAGCTGATGCCGTTGGCGCCTGCGCCAAGAATCGAGGGATCATGCATGAATATCTTTTTCTTCCAGTCGGGTTTCTGAAGGTCGAGATAAGACTCGATCGCGTTTTGTTTCACGAGATCGGTATTATAAATGAGCGGCAGAAGCGAATGGTTTATAAATCTAAAGGCGAAGCCCGCTTTGTCATAGCTTAGTTTGCCGCCAAACCAGACCTTTGAATCCCTCACCTCTGGGAGGATAAGCAAGGGTTCGATGGGTGAAAGAAACCCATGCGTTCCTATGAGTTTAATCAATGTGCTGCAGCCCTGAAAACTAATATCGACCTCGTGCAGTCCGGCCTTATACTCGGACACTATTTTTGCTGATAGTTCCGGACCTGTACCGGTAACAACGTATAGCTTGATCCCAAACTTTTCATCGAAGGCCTTCGTCAGAGCAGGTCTCACCGGAGCCGGCGCGTTGAGATAGACGGAAAGCTCACCCTCCTTCTTCGCAGCGGCGACGGTTTTTTCCCATTGCGCCTCCCATTGGCCCATCGCCTCTCCCGCGATGACAAGAACCCATGCGGCAGCAACACACATCATGCTTAGTTTCTTTGTCGACGTCATCTGCATGATCTCCTTAACCTCGAGAGGAGAGGTTCATCCTGGTCTTCTCCCGCAAAGGGATCAGTATTTCCCCTCTTTGGAAAAGAGGGGCCAGGGGAGATTTTCCCAGTCACCGACGGCACGTCTCTGAAAAATCCCCTTAATCTCCCCCTTGCCAAAGGGGGAGACTTTGCTGGCACCTTTACATCCTTAATTGCGACACAGCCTCCAACACCCGAAGAAATATCTGTCATTGCATTTGATCTATTTTGTAGAGGCGTCGAGCATTCTCCCCAAGGATCCGCCGTTTGGTGTCGTCGGATAAATCCGGCCGATCCTGGAAACGTTTGAGCGATTGAGAGATTTGCGCCGGGCGCGTAAAATGAGGAAAGTCAGAAGCAAACACAAGCCCCTTGTCGCCCAGTACCTGCACGGTGTAGGGCAGCAGCTCGTCCTCAAGCTCCGCCTCGAAAAAGAGGCGGGCGCTTTTTAAGTGCTCTTTGGGCTCGCGTTTTAAATCAGGCACCAGCGCTCTCCAATGCTCGTACTCCCGCTGCATTCGCTCCAGCATGCAGAGCACCCAAGCCGAGCCCGACTCTAAAAAGGCCATGCGTAGATTGGGATAGCGGTCGAACACACCGCTGAACATGAGATGCACCATCTGATGCATTTGGCCAATCGGGTGTTGCAAACAGCGCACATCAATCAGACGGTCGAAGAAACGGAGATCCAGCTGCGGGACACCCCCGGTGTGTACCGAGATCGTGACATCCAGCTCCTGGGCCGCGTCGTAGATGGGATAGTAAAACGGATCGCCGAGCAGGCGATTCACTCCGGCCGCGGGCATAAGGACTCCGACCATGCCCAATTGCGTGACTGCCCGCCGCAATTCCTCCGCCGCTTGAGAAGGACTCTGGATGGGAAGAACGGCTATCCCTTTAAGTCTTGCACTAGCCGTTAAGAATTTATCGTGGAGCCAGTTGTTGTAGCCTCGTGCGACAATTGCCGCCCATTCGGGGTCTCTAACCTGACCTATGTTGAGTCCGAGCGTGGGATATAAGACGGTTCCATCGAGGCCGATCTCATCCAGAGCGTCTATCCACATTTTTGCGGTTATCTCTCCCGCCATCATGCTGCCCTGTCCCCTTGAAACTCCTAAAGAGATCCGATGCCAACCATCACCGGAATTAATCAGGGGCTGGCGTAAGAGCTCCTTTTTCCCGCGGAACGGCGGATCAAAGTATTCGATAAGCTGGTAGTCAAGTTCGTAGACGTGCCCGTCTGCATCGAAGAAACCACTCATCCGTCATCCTCCTGACTTCATTTATCACCCGTCGGGAAAAAGGCCTGACACACTGTAATCGAACGGTGAGTCCTGCAAGGGGGATGGCACAGGAGTACATAGCCACAATGACTTGCGCGGTGCTTGGCTGTCAGTGCGCACTTCTTCTTCCCGCTGCCGTGTCTCTGGCCGACTGTTTGAAGGCTGCCTCAAGGTACAGGCCCATTGCCATCGCCCTGGAAGGGCTCACCGTTCGATACGACTGTTAACCGTGCATAACCGACCTAGTAAGCTGAAACGGTCCTAGCGTAGCCGCGGCGCGGCACCGGATTCTTCTTCCCACTCCAGAAAACGCCATATGAACCGCGCGGCCGATTTGATGTCCGGATTGAGAATCTCCGGCGGCATCGTCCGGACCTTACCGGCGGCTGCGGCCAAAAGTTGCAGGCGCGCCGTCTCTTCCATGAGCAGCGCGGTCGTCACCGCCTCCGGCACGTCGGAACCCACCGTTACCGCCCCATGACCGACGAGCAGAATCGCTCGCTTGTCGCCCAAGGTCTCGGCTACTTTTTTGCCCAGCTCTTCGGAGTTGATAAGGTCGCCGCCAAACGTGGGGACGCCGGCGGCGAAACAAGCGGAAAGTTGGTGCACCGGCCGGATCGTCTCCCCTGAAATGCCAAGAGCGATGGTCAGCGGCGGATGGGCATGAACGATGCTTCCCACGTCCGGCCGCGCCCGGTAAATGTTCGTGTAGAGCGGGATCTCCCAGGGAACCTGTCCCTTCCCCTCGAGCAAGCGCCCTTGATAATCAAAGCAGTAAAGCTCGTCAGGCGGCGCGGGCTTTGCGCGCGCCGAAGCGCACCTGATGTTTGAGGTTCTCAAGATCCACTTGTTCCTCCCCTCTCCACTCTCGAACATTGAGATCTACTCCCGCCAAGGCGCCAAGATCGCCAAGTCCGGAATCGTTTTTCCTTGGCTCCCTTTGCGCCTTTGCGCGAAAAATCTTCCTTCGTGTCCTTCGTTCCTCTTTTATTGTTTGGCTGCGGCTTCGCCGCCCTAGGCCCTTCGTGGTCAATGGGTCTAAACGTCTTGAAGCATTCCAGTTGTTCAAAACGTCGCTTCGACCGGCTGCCGTCCTTGGTTTTCCGCATACGCCTCTTCGCGATAGAGGTCGAACGCTTTCAACACCGGAGTATCCGCAAACGAAAACAGGATCGCGCGCTGGCCACTCGAAGCGTTGGCGTGATCGTGCCAGACCCAGGGCGGAAGACAGAAGATATCTCCCGTCGCCCAGTCGAAGCGCTTGCCGTTAATCACCGTCCAACCACTTCCCTCCACCACATGGTAGATGACGCTTCCCGTGTGACGATGCGTCTTTGTTTGGTCGCCTGGCCGCAGCATCTGAATCCAGCAATCGATTGTCGGCATGACCGGGCCGCCCGTAAACGGATTCGTGTACTGCAGCGCCACACCGTCGTACGGACTGCCGTCCCTCTCGGCCATCTGCGTTAGCCGATCTTCCGTCTGCGCCCAGCGAAAGTTGAGCAACGGCGAATTCTTGTCAGCAGTTCGGTCACCGACAGGCAAAAGCCCTCCCGCGCTGTAGCGCCGAATCGACTCATCCCGCGGCGCGGTGATCGGCTGACGCCGGTCCGGGCTTGGATAATTTTCTTGAAAAGTAGCCCCCAATCCCTGAACCAGCGGCACATCGAGGCCGTCCAACCAGATCATAGGGTCAGGGTGTTCGCTGAAATGGCCGTGCCAGTACCAGTTCGGGGTCAGCAGAAGATCCCTCGGTTGCATCGATTCGGGCTCCCCGTTCACGACCGTGCAAGCGCCCTCGCCTTCGATGATGAAGCGCAACGCGGCCATCGTGTGACGGTGCGAAGGCGCAACCTCGGTCCCGGCAATAACCTGGATCGCCGCGATCAGCGTATGCGTCGTTCCCATTCTGGGGACGGGAATCCCCGGGTTGCGCAGGGTCAGCACGCGCCGCTCCGCCCCCTGATCGCCGAGGGGAATCAATTTGAGCGACTGCGTGACTCTCTGCCGCAGCTCCTTCCAGCGCCAGAGGTAGGGCTCAATGTGCGTGTGCGGTTCCCGCAACTGGCCCACGGCTCCCATCCACAAGGGGGTTAGTTGCTCCTGCAGGACTGTCTCCTGGAACTGCTCCAGAGTTAGAGTGTTATCGGAAGACGGTTCCTTCTTTTCAGCTTTCATAAGGGTCACCTCGATTTCTTTATAGCGCCAAGCCGCCAACGATCAAAATCCGAACTCCGAATATCGAAATCCGAAATATCAAATCTGAAACCCGAAACCTTAAATCCATCTTTTCCACTCGCCACTCGTCCCTCCGGGCTCGCCGTCTAACCGACATGTTGGGCCAGAAAATCAAGCGTGCGTTTGCGCGCAAGTTCTGCCGTCGCCGGGTCGCCCCCTTGGCGCTGTACATTATCGAAACCGTGCGGCGCGCCCGAATAGATATGAATCGGCGTCGCCGCCTGGGCCTCTTTGATGCGCGCCAATTTGTCGGGCGGGATCGTGCGGTCCGCGTCGCCGATATGCATGATCACCGGATGACGCGCATGCTCATTGGGAAAGTCGTCGATCTCGCTACCGTAATAGGCAACTGCGCAATCAACCTCCCGCCGGCATGCGAGCAGCCAGGCGAGCGTGCCGCCCCAACAGAAACCGACGGCGCCGACCTTTGCCGCGCCGGCTGCGCGGATATACTGCCGTGCCACATCGAGATCGTCGAGCGCCACATTCAAATCGACCTCGGGTATAAATTTCAAACCCCGCGCCAGATTTTGCGGTGAATAGTCCAGAGCGACATCCCTTTCGATCCGATCGAAGAATTGGGGCGCAATCGTCAAATATCCTGCTGCAGCATAAAAGTCGCACACGCTCTTTAAATAGTCGTTGACCCCGAAGATTTCCTGGCAAATGACAACGCCGCCTTTTGCTTTGTCCTGTGGCTGCGCCAGGTAGGCGCCAAATTGAAACCCGTCGTATGCGGTGATGCTTATTGTTTGACCCATGGATCTTTGGTTAAAGATTGGAGTGATGGAGTGTTGGAGTATTGGGTTTCCGAACCATCACTCCACTATTCAATTACTCCATTTTTTGTTAGAACCCACGAAGACTCACTCCCAACCCTTCGCCCTCCGGGACGCTGATGGCGCCCTTTTCGACCGAGAGTCCGAAGAATGGATCTCCCGTGATCACTTCGAACTCGCCCAGCTCGCATAGCGGGACGATTCCCGGCGCGCTGGCGGCGAGATGCACTGCCGCCGCGTCGCCGACCATGCTCCCGGCCGTGTTTGACAAGGAACACCGAATGCCGTTCAGCTCGCACAGTTCGGCGATTCTTCTCACTTCGCCGATGCTGCCGACTTTCGGAATGCCGGTATTGATCGAGTCCACCATACGATTTTTGATGACCATTTGCGCGTCCGCCACGGTGCGCACCGACTGGTCGGCTTCGATCTTGATGGGCGAATGTTTTTTCACTTCCCACAGAGCGTCGAGTTGATCTCGTGGCACGGGTTGCTCGAAAATCTCCACGCCGTGATCGGCCAATCCTTTCGCCAGACGGATAGCTGTTTTGGCATCATAGGCTTCATTGGCATCGACTTTGATGAATACATCATCGCCGACAGCCTTACGCACCGCGGCGACGCGAGGCAGATCCTGGTCTATTTTGCCGCTGACTTTGAGCTTCAGCGACAAGCCCTCGCGGACCAATTGCCTGGCTTCCTCGGCCATCGCCTCGGGATCATCAACACTGACCATCTTGATGACTTTGATCGCGCTCCGATAACGGCCGCCGAGCATGAGGTACAGCGGTATGTGGTAACTGCGCGCCAGCGCGTCGTACATTGCGGTCTCCAGCGCCGCCTTCGCCCTGGGGTTCCCCGTCAGGGTAAGATCGATGTCGGCGCGCAAGCGGACGAGATCCTCCAGATCCTTGCCGACGACCTTCACTCGCAAGACGGACTCAATGACGTGCCGCGCGGTTTCCGGCGTCTCGCCGGTCCGGGGAAACAGATCGGAATAGCCATAGCCTTCCACGCCATCGTCCGTAACCACTTTGACGAGCAGCCCTCGAGCAACCGTAAAATTATTCGTCGCCGTGACTAGCGGTTTCTTGTACGGCATTTCGAGAACAGTGGTTTCAATATGTTCGATTTTCATGGGCGTGTCACCTCAAATGCGACAGCGTTAGTTTGCAGCGAAGGTTTCCTGAAAAAGCTTGATGTAGCGGTTGAAATCGCCGTACATTTCCGCTGATCCGAAAACAGGGTTAATTCCGTCGATGAGACGGGCGGGATCCGGGGGCGTATCGATCCGATCCGGAATGCGTCTTTGGGCCCGGATTATTTCCTGGCCGGTTTTCGACAGTACAAAATCGATAAAAAGTTTTCCAGCATGGGGATGAGGCGCTTTGGAAGAAAGCGCTACAGGGTGGATATTGGCATAGACCGGATTGAGCGGTGCCGGTTCGACGCCGATCGTGGGGGTGGTACTCAACAGTGTCGATCGGCGCGCGCACGGCTGCGACCAGCTCTCGACCGTTGCGAAGTTGGGCTTTGTTTTTTGCCAGCTGCCGCATCAAGCTGAGGCCTTTTTCTTCTCCCATACCCCGGATTACAACTGCAAACCATTCATAGGCTTTCGCGTCCAAACCAATCTGACCAAACCAAAAACGCTTCAAAAGGTCCGCATAGGTTTTTGGTACTTCTTCTTTGGGAACGAGTTTTGTGTTGTAGCCGGCGACCGCGTAATTCGTGTAAATCGACGTCCAGGTACCGCGCCGATCTTTGTAGCCGTCGCGGTAGAATCTCGCCTCAGGAGATTCGTAGACCGCCAGCATGCCTTTCTCATTAAGAAGATGCGTATAGATCGCCGAGTTCATGAATACATCCCAGATGTGTTTCCCTGCCCGAGCTTCGGTAAAGATCCGCTCGACCAGTTGAGGACCGCCGGAGCGGAAATACTCGGCGTCGATCTTGGGGTAGCGTTGCCGAAACTGGTCGATCAGCATCTTGGCGTCGGCGGAACCGATGGTTGTATACCAAACCATCTTCCTTTCGGTTTCCGCCTTTTCCTGCCATTGCGAACCCGACGCTAGCCCATATTTCAACAGCACTCCCAAGCACACCAAGAGCCATATTTTCATCACCACGAACGCATCTCGTTTCATTGGAAGCTTATGGCATAGTCTCAAGTAGAATACCGCGGCCTTTGACCGGCTGCCTTACGTGCAACCTCTTTTGGATCGCCCAAACCCTGGCCGCGACCGCACAGACGACCGGAATTTGAAGATCCTGTTCCAAGAGCGGCACCACATCAAGGACGCGCCACCCTGAACCGATCAGACAAATCCCGCCGCTCTCCGGATACTTCAGATAAAGTTTTCGAGCAAAGGCGTAAGCTTCGTAGGGAGACACGCTTCCTATATCGGCGAACGCAACCGGAAATCCTTTCGCGGCCGGCACCTGAAACCCCGCGTCGAAGAAATAACTCGCATATTTGGCAAATCGGCTGTCGCTCCGACCATCATCAAAAGAACTGATCAAAAGCAACTTTTTGATTCCGAGCGCCCTCGCCGCCTCGATCAGCACCATCCCCGTTGTGACGATCGGGATGGAATATTTTTCTTCCAGATCTCTGACGATTTCCTCGGATCGGCGGTACCCCTTTTGGACGAAGAGCGGCGCGCCTTCAGGATGAATAAGATCCACTTTCATCTCCGCCAACTCGGCAATGATCTTCTCCGCCACCGCAAAGGCATCGACGAACTCTTTTTCAACCCCCTCGGTAACGCCGACAAACCTTGGGATGACGCCGATGCCCTCGGGAAGCAGTCGAATGAATTCTTCGAGGGAACCCGGTCTATAAGTAGGTTTGATGACGCCTACGACACCGCGCCAACTACCCGAAAAGTGTGTCTCTCTCATCTCCGCTTCCTGACCTGCTAGTTCGTCAACTATTTCAACACTCTCTTGGCTTTGATGAAACTAACCAGGCACCACAACGAATTTGTTCCTCGCCGTGATCCGCGGCTTCTTGTACGGCATCTCAAGAACAGTGGTTTCAATTCGATCAATTTTCACGAATCAACTCCTCTATGATCAACTCGATCCATAGCACATCCTCCCTGTCGCTCGCCACCCTGTGAGTTGCAACGTTCTTTCCTCGCCAATCGAGATAGGCTATAGCTCGATTTGACACAATGAAAGTCTTGCTTATCCAACCACCAGTTCAAGACTTCTAC
>JAHKKJ010000846.1 GCA_020027655.1 Deltaproteobacteria bacterium
ATGTTGCGCTCGACCCCCTGAGGTCGTGCGGGCTTCGCATGGGGCAGCTCGCCCTTGGCGATGCGGTCGGTCCAGTCCGCGAAGTAGCGGATGGGAGCGCCGCCGAGTTCCTTGACGGCCGTGTTGAACATCGATTCGCCGGATTGGCCGGACTGGATGCGGCGAGACCACGCTTCCTCGGAATTGGCGAACTTACCGAGTGGGTACGGGACCTCGCGCGGAAACGTGCGCGTGGAGAGCGTGCCCAACTGGTGGCAGTTGACGCAGCCGTTGCTTTTCATCAAGTTCAGCCATCCGGTCAGGGTTATGTTGGCCGGAATTTTGCCCTTGCCGCCGAACTCGCTCGCCTCAGGAATCTTCAGCATCGAATACCAATAAATCGCCGGATAATATTGCGCCGCGGCAGTATCGTTCGGCGCCACTACTGCCTTGAGGTTGAGGATTTTCCCTGGAGTGGCTTTGACCTTCGGCGAATCAACGAGCCCATAACCGCGCACCCAAATATTGTAAGTGGCTTCGGGCAAATCAGGCACGACATAGCGCCCTTGATCGTCGGTGACCACCATTCTGGCGAACCGGGTCGGAAGATCCGTGGTTTCCGCAATCACCCAGACGCCCGCTTCCGGCCCCTTCGCGCTCGTGACCACGCCGCCGATATCATCATTGTCGATACGCACCGCTGTACTTTGTTGGCTACTGAGTTGGCTCGGCCATGAAGCAAGGAAAGCTGCAATGCCGATCGCCACCGCACCTAAGTACAACCTTTTACCGACCATGTTCCACTCCATTCTCTTTGACGCACAGGGGTGTACCCGCCTCCCGTGAGACCCACTTTAATGCGCAAGCGAACTCGAGGCGAAGAGTATCGAAAAATGCAGGGTCATGTCAACGTGACAAATCCTGAAATTTACACACACAAGAACGCGAAGAAAATTTCTCAGATTAGCTTCTCAACAATGGACGCCGCCGTGACCTCTTTGGCTCTTGGATCCTGCAACGCCACTTCGTTGAGTATAGAGGAGATCGAACTCAACGAAGGCGTTAACGTTGGTTCGAAGTGCCCGGCGAACAACTCATAGCATTTCTCTAATACCTGGGGCTTTTTCTCCAGAGCGGGAAGCCAGCGGCCGATTTCCTTGAGCGTCGCCTCCCGTTGGGCTCCGAAGAGCCGGATGCTCTCTACATAGACAGAAGCGACTTTTTTCACCAGCTCTCGGTTCGCGGCGAGGAATCGCCGGGTTGTGGCGAGCGGCACCCAATGACAGTCGAGAGTGAGGCTGTCCGCTACCACGCGAAAGCCTTCCGTCTCCGCCAGAAATGCCTTCTCAGGCGGCAAAAGCGCGGCGTCGATCTCCCCTGCTCTCAGTGCCTCCAAGCTTCGATCATTGATGCCGAGATCGACGAGGGTCAGGTCGCGCTCCGTATTCAGATCCCATCTTCTTAACAATGCCAGCATCACCATGCCCGCCATACGGCGCGGCTGATTGATCCCTACTCTTTTCCCCTTGAGATCGGCTATTCCACCAATGGTCGCGTTTGCCGCCAGATAAAACGCCGGACGGTTGAGAATTCCGCCAACGATCACTAAATCGTTTCCCTCGAGAAGCGAGAAGATCAAGGACGGAGCATTGGGCGTGCCCACAGGAGTCGCCTGCGTGACGATATCCTGAACGACTTTCTCTTCATCTTGCTGATTCACTACTTCCACGGAGATGTTTTTCTTAGCAAAGAGACCCGCGGCCTTTCCGACCAACGGAAGAAACCGGCCGATGCTAGACACCCCGATGCCTATTCTTATTTCATCCATTCGCCACC
Organism: Deltaproteobacteria bacterium; assembly: GCA_020027655.1. Classification (GTDB taxonomy): domain Bacteria; phylum Desulfobacterota; class Binatia; order UBA9968; family UBA9968; genus DAIRFP01. The sequence continues at coordinate 1,816 of JAHKKJ010000846.1, forward strand.
CTGAATCATAAATATCAACTTTGCTTGCGACAAAACCTCACGCGCATAATGATGCTTGTCTAGTAGGTTACTGAAAACCCTCTCGGACTCCTTCGACGGGGCTCAGGACGAACGGAGGGGAGTTGGTATCGTTAGTAATTTTCCGTTCATGCTGAGGATCTCGAAGCATTCCTAATCTTTTTCAGCAACCTGCTTCACTAGCATCCGTTACATTTGGTTACAAATGCGCCAAGCTCACGGTTAAATCTTGGCGCATCTTCCCAAAACGGCATATGTCCCACGCCCTCGTAAAGAGAGACCTGAGCATTCGCTACAACGCTTTCCGTATAGCGGGCCATCGCTACAAGCGCCACCCGATCTTCCATGCCATGGGTAACCAGCACCGGCACCGTGATCTTCCTGAGAGTCGCTTCATAGGCTGCCGGCCGATGCAGCAGGTGGCGGCGCACCCTAGCGGGCACCTCCATGTTGTAGGCAAGCATCGTTTCCAGCTCGTCCGGTGGCAGGGCTTTGGCCGTCGAGAATCGTAGAAAGGAACGCGTGTTCTCAATATTTTCCGCCGGGTTTTCTGACACCATCTTCATCACGGCTGGCGTTGCGGGGCCGAGTAGCTCCGGAACAACTTTTGTAAACGCCCCAACGAAGTTGATCCCGGCGATACTTTTGTCGCCGTATTCCATTAGATATTCGACGACAATCCGGCCGCCATAGGACCAACCGACCAGTACCGGGCGCTTGA
>JAHKKJ010000847.1 GCA_020027655.1 Deltaproteobacteria bacterium
TATCTCAGGAGTCACCGGCAGGCTGCTGAACTGCTCAAGCAGCACGAGTCCAAGACGTTGGAGTTCAAATCAACGTTGCGCTGGAACTTGAAGGAGAACCGTAAAGATCCGGCAGTCACAAATGCAGTTATCAAGACGATTGCCGCTTTTCTCAATACGGAGGGCGGAGACGTTCTCATTGGGGTTTCGGATGACCGCTCGGTTCTCGGGATCGAAGTGGATGCTTTCGAAAACGAGGACAAGTTTATGCTGCACCTGAGCCAGGTGGTGCGAAATGCCCTAGGAGACCGAGCGGGGACCTGTGTCGATCCTCGGATGCAGATTGTTAAAGGCAAGAGTGTATGCGTAGTTACCTGCCAGCGGAGTCCCGAACCGGTCTTCGTGAAGACCAAAGAGATGCTAGAGGCAGAGAAGGGAGAGTTCTACGTCCGCAGCGGGCCCGGAACGGTAAAGCTTTCGCCAGAGGATAGCGAAAAGTACATCGCCACCCGATTTGCGAAAGTAAGCGAAGGGGCAAAAAGGGGACAGGCTGAATTATGAATGATTGGGACAGGAGAGAGAGTTTCTAGGTTCGAGGCGGAGGTAACCGACATGTACACAAAAAGCGTTTAACTTATGGCAAAGCCACCTGAGGAATGGCTGGCGCAGGCACGGTACGATATGGATACCGCCGCCTACATGTTTAGAGGTGGACGGTATATGTATACGGTTTTTATGTGCCATTTAGCCTTAGAGAAAGCCCTAAAAGGATTGTACGCGGAGCAATTGGGAAAAGAGCCGCCTAAAACACATAACTTGCTTTACCTGATTGAAAAGATGAAACTGAAATTATCGGAAGAGTTACAGGATTTCATTACTACGCTAAACCGCGTAAGCGTCCCGACGCGCTATCCGGATGACCTCCAGCGAATCCTTAAAGACTACAACAAGAAACGCACAAAAGAAGTGTTGGATCAAAGTAAAAAGGTGCTGCAATGGCTAAACGCAAAGTGAAAGCGGCGGTTGAGTTTTTGGGGCGATGCCTAAGAGAGGGCGGGGTAACCCCCTCAAAAATCATTTTGTTCGGCTCACAAGCCAAGGGCGCGAAGCAACCAAGGAAAGTGACATTGATGTTGTCATCATTTCGGAGAAATTTCGCAATAAAGATATTCTTGAACGGGTAGCAATGACGAAGGAGGCGGAAATCAGAACCCTCAAAAAGTTCATGATTCCTTTGGATATTATCACTTTGACCCCAGACGAGAGCGAGAGGTCTCTCATCGCTTCTTACGCTAGAGATGCCGAGGTTGTCTCCGCCAAATGATCCATTTCGACCGTTTAACTGCTTGTTCAATTTTCCAAATCCCCGGTTCGATGCGCCCTTTGGTCCATTCGTTTTTGGGTGCATTTGCCGCAGAAATATTCTTTTCCAAGGCTCGAGTACGCATCCTCGCTGAGGACGATGACTGCTCCGCATTGGGAACATTTGGTTGGCTCATAGGATGGCGGATTGGGTAGGGTTTCGAAATTGTATTCGTTGACTCCGTACCAGACGTAAATCTCCGTCTCAAAACTGCGCCGGCACGGAGCGCATTCCTTCCAATCGCCGTCATGTTCTTCGGTGTGATGATATGCGCACAGCGTGTAATGGTTGTGATTCCGATGGCAACTGTTGCGCGCGTAGGAGAAGATCATGTATTTATGCTCGTCGTCGCAGATCCAATTGTCGCAGCAGTCTGTCTTCGTCAGATTCCTGCTCTTTCCGCAAAGACCGCACCTTGGTTTCAGTATGGCCTTTCCGGCCCTGGGTTTCGTAGGTTTCATAAACGCGCCGATTAATTTATATCCGCCCGCTTATCTGGTCGCCGCCGGGTTGCCGGCAAATGCGAGCCATTGGTTACTTAGCCCGGTTTGCCAAATTTGATTCGCCTCTTCAAGGTTTTTTAAGCCGTCAATTTTAACCCGATGCAACAAAAGATCGTCCGAAACCCTTCGCGGTGTAATCGTGACTTGATAGCCTTTGCTCCTCAACAGTCGGGCGTGCTCATCGGCTCCTTTCAGGCTACGAAACGATGCAACGATGAGATGATACGAACCGTCGGGCTGCTGCCGTAGCAATGTCTCCCGCGTTAAGGAAGGGAGCAAGAGATCCTGCCCTGCAAACACCCAGTTAAGATCCTCAATTTGAGGGTTGAACTCTTTGATCAGATCCATGCCGAGATCGGTGTTAGCTCCATAGGCATCAATGGCAGTTTTGTAAATGGTGGCGCCATACTGAATCGTGACCCGCTGGTCCTTCCGCTTGAACTCGACTTCAGCATTGGCCTTTTTTGGGACGGATTCCTGCTTGACGACTTCAAAACTTCTCCCGGCGATGTTGAGCAAGCTTCGTGGATCGATAACCGATACCACGGCGACAAAAGCGAGCATTCCCAGAAGAGTCCCAACTCCGGCATCTACCAGGCGTCTCAGTTTGTGCCCTGGAACCCGGTCCGGTGATTCGCGGATGGGTGTTTGCCGTTCGGTCTTCGGCACTGAGACGGCCGGAGCGGATTCCACCTTCGCAACCTGA
>JAHKKJ010000234.1 GCA_020027655.1 Deltaproteobacteria bacterium
GACAATACCCGTTGATCGCGGCTAAGAAACATCTTTTGGCCCGCTAACTTCTTCAAATATTCTTCGCCTTTAAGCTTCCACAGGAAGGACCAGATCGAGGTGCCTGACCCCGCAGTACGGGGGTCGAGGTAACCGATTTTGCCGACCCACTTGGGATTGAGCAGGTCGTTGAAGGAGCGAATCTCCTCAGGCTTCACAAGGTCCGTGTTGTACCACAGGTTCTCCGTCAGATAGGCCTGCGACGAATAGATGTAGCGCTTGGCGTTGTCCACCCAGATATGCCCGCCCCACCAGTTTTTAGGGTCTCTGACTTCCGGTAGGGTCATGGCCGGTTCGAAAGGCTCCAATAGCCCCTCGGATAGGAGGCCCGTGACCATCGATTCACTGCCCCCCATGTGGAGATCGAAATTATAGACGCCTGCCCTCGCCTCCTGTTGGATCTTTCCCACGATGGAGGCCGCTCTGCCGGCGATTAGCTCGGTCTCGATGCCGAAACGCTGCTTAACGATTCTCTCGACGTCCTTTCTCAACTCGGCGCTGGCGGGAACAGAAACGACGACCTTTCCTTCCTTTTTGCCGGCTTCGACGGTCTTGTTCCATTCGTTCTGGGCGGGCTGCCCGGTTTGCGCACGCGCAACGTTACTTTCCAGGATCCAGCCCGCGATGAAAACGAGTAAAAATAACAATTTCATCTGTCACCCAAAGAATCTTTTACTCGCCCAATAGCTTCCGCGCCACGGCGGCTCCCGGCTCTCTGACCTTATAGATCTTTTCTTCCGATTGGTTTTCTAGTTTGTGAAACTGTTCCATCGTCAAAGGAACATCCTTTGACGCGATGATGCCAAACTCTTTCAGCCATTTGGTGTCGATGTCCAAACGCCTGCTACCCACACCCATCCCTCTGGTAAAGATCTCTTGTCCATCTCGTCCCAGAAGCCAGTTCACGAAGACCTTCGTCGCGTTGGGATGTGGGGGATTCTTAAGAATCGTCAGGTGCCCATAACCGCCACTGACATAGAGACCTTCTTTCGGCACCGGCAGCGGGGTCACCGACAGACCCGCTTTAATAAATGGCAGGAACTCCGAGTACCCAATACCTGATGTGACCGCAATCTTACCCTTGGCTAGATTGTCGGCAAGCAGGCGCAGATCACGTGTAACGAACAACCTTTGCGCCACTAGCCGCTTCAAATACTCTTCACCTTTGATGTAGTTCATATAGGACCACATCGAAGAGCCGGAGCCCGGGGTACGCGGGTCGCTGATGCCGATCTTGCCCTGCAGTTTGGGATTCAGCAGGTCGTCGAAACCACGAAATTCAGCTGGTTTGTATTCGTTGGAGTTACTCCATAGGCTCACGGTTTGATACGCGACAAAGGCGTAGAGAAATCGTTTCGCATTGTCAGCCCAAATATGTCCTCCCCACCATTGTTTTGGATCCCTGACTTCAGGTAGCACAAAGTAGGGCTCCACCGGTTCCAGCACGTTCTCCGGCAAGAGCCCGGTAATAATCGACTCGGTGCCACCGATATGAACATCGAAATATTGCACCCCCGCCTTGGACTCGTCGACCATCCTGCGGATGATAGTGCCGCCCCGCGCCGGCACGAATTCCACTCCGATGCCGTAGCGCTTCGGAAAGGTCAGCTCCATCAATTTTCTTAGTTCGGCGCTCGGCGGAATCGATGCGACGACTTTCCCTTCCTTCTTTCCCGCTTGGACGATCTTGTCCCAGTCAGTCGATCGATCCTGGCTGGTTTGGGCCAAGACTAACCCGCTACCAAATCCTGATCCTAAGATCATCATGCAAAGAAAAAACAACTTCATCCCTCACCTGACCCTTGTTTATTGATCCAGGAGTTTCCTTGCCAACGCCGCCCCCGGCTCTCGGACCCGTTCAATTTTCTCCTCCGAATTATTTTCGCGTTTGGCGTATTCCTCAGGCGAATACACATCCTTGGCCGCGGTGACCCCAACTTCCGACAGCCATTTTGTGTTGACGTCCAGCCGGCGGGTGCCCTGTCCCATGGCCCGTGAAAATAGATCCTGCCCCTCTCTGCCGAGAAACCAATTAGTAAAAACCTTGGTCGCATTGGGGTGAGGGCTATCTTTCATAACTATGAAGTGGCCGCTTCCGCCGCTGATGTACACCCCTTCCTTCGGCGTCGGCAAAGGACGAACAGGCAAGCCCGCTTTTACGAAAGGCGCGAAGGTGTAGTAAGTCAGACCCATGACCAGCGTGAGCTTGCCTTTGGCGACATTCTCGGCGAGGACGCGCTGATCGCGGCCGAGGACCAGTTTCTGGCCGGCTAATTTCTTGAGAAATTCCTCGCCCTTGATCTCGCGAAGGTATGACCAGAGCGAGGCGCCGGAACCCGGCGAGCGCGGGTCGAGGAAGCCCATTTTGCCCTTCCACTTCTCGTCGAGTAGATCATCAAACGAACGAATCTGCTCTGGTTTCATCAGCTCGCCGTTGTACCAGATATTATCGGTGGTGTACGCCAGCGAGGTGTAGATAAATTTCTTTGCGTTGTCGGTCCAGATATGACCACCCCACCAATGCTTCGGGTCTTTCACCTCAGAGAGCATAAAAGAATCCGTCACCGGCGCCAAAACCCCCTCCGGCAGCAAGCCGCTGACTACGGACTCGCTACCTCCCATGTGAACGTCGAAATAGCGCACGCCCGCCCGAGCTTCTTCGGCGATCTTTCGGACACTCGCCGACCCCCGGGCGACGACGCTTTCAATTTGTATCCCAAACCGTTGTCTGAAAGTTCTCTCCAAGTTGGTCCTGAGGTCGGCGCTTGAAGGTATCGAAACGACTACTTTACTTTCCTTCTGAGCCGCTTCCACAACCTTCTCCCATTCGGACGGACGGGTCTGCTTGTCTTGGGCGAACAGCGGCGTAACGCTCACGCACAAAATCATCCAGAGAGAAGCTAACAAGCTAATTTTCATGGCGCCCTTTTTCTGGTTCCCTTATAAGGGATTTCACAGGCCTGCATTCACTTACCTAAGAAGAACGTCCGCCAAATTGGATGCCGGCTCACGGAACTTCACAACCACCTCCTCCGATTGATTCTGCAATTCGTGAAACCGAGTCGGCGTTAGGATTTCTTTGCCCGCGATATGGCCGATCTCTCTTGTCCATTGGGTATCGACGTCGAACCGCCGGGTGGGCTGGCCCATGGCATTGGTAAAAATCGTCTGGCCTTCTTTGGACAAGAGCCAATTGACGAATACCTTGGTGGCGTTTGGATGCGGCGCGTTCCTTAAAATGGCGAGATTGCCACTGCCGGAACTCGCATAGATCCCTTCTTTGGGGACAGGCAAAGTTTTGATCGGCAAGCCGGCTTTGATGAACGGCTGGTAGGAGTAATACGATACTCCGATGGACAATGATGCTTTGCCTCTGGCCACTGTTTCGGCCAGTTGCCGTAGGTTTCGGCCGACGATCATTTCCTGCGCGGCAAGCTTCCGCAGGTAACCTTCTCCTTTGATGCGCCAGAGAAATGCCCACATGGACTCGCCTGAACCTTGGGTCCGCGGATCCAGAATGACCATCTTTCCCTTCCACTTCGGCTGAAGCAAATCATCGTAGCTGGTCACTTCTTCTGGCTTGGCCAAATCCGAGTTGTACCAAATGGTTTCGGTCATATAGCCGAGAAACACATAAATAAATTTCTGCGCATTGTCCGCCCAGACGTGTCCGGCCCACCAATTCTTGGGATCCCGAACCTCAGGCAAGATCATCCACGGCAATACCGGCTCGAGGATTTCAGCCCGCAATGGGCCGGTGACAATGGAACTGGTACCGCCTATGTGCAGATCGAAATAATGCAGTCCGGCCCTCTTTTCCTCGAGAATCCGGGTGATACCCGCGGACCCGCGGGTGGCCACAAGCTCCAACTTGATGCCTTCAAAGCGCTTGTGAAAGGCGGCCTCCATCTGCTGGCGAAGCTCCGCGCTTGTCGGAATCGAAACCACTACGGTGCCTTCCCGTTTGGCTGCAGCTACAGTGCGTTCCCACTCGGATTGGGAAAATGCCTTACGGTTCTGAGCCAGAACGGCAAATGACATCAACACAATTATAAAAACCCACAATGAACCAAAACGGAGCCGCTGCAATCGTTTCATGCACTCACCCGCGCATGCCCAGACTGCACATACATGAACTGGGGCATTTCCATCGCAATGCCGGCTCTGCTGATAGCCGCTTCAAAGTCACGGCGGATCTGCGGATCTTCGTCTTCATACTCGATCAGCGTTCCGCCTTCTCGAATGCTCGTGCGCACTCCTTCTTTATTGATCGCTTTCCAGACTCCGAAAAGATACTTCCCCGACTGGCTGCTATAGCGGAACGCTAGCTGCCGCGCCTTTTCCTTCCCTGTGTTGAAGTGTTGATGAAACCAACCTGTGGGCGGGCTGAACACGCTGCCTTCGCGCCAATTCACCTTAACGACCTGATCGCCATTGCCGGATTTGTATGGACGTATCCCTGCTTCCTGCGGCCACATGAGGGTGTACCCTTCGGAGCGAAGTATCAAAAGAATCGCGCCCCCCGTATGGAAGTGTGCTTTGTGATAACGTCCAACTGGCCACTCGGCGAGGTGACCGACCAACGTACTGCCGCCCATATCGAAAGAGGTTATGCGTACACCGTATCCCTTCGCCTCGGAGGGGTCCACGAGCGCCCCACGGGCATCTGCGATAAAGTTCGACTCCCAATTAAAAAAACCCCCTTGAAATTGCCGATTCGATGTCGGCACAAAGTAATCAGCCCGGCCGTCAAAGCGCTCATCGAATGTATGGTCACAACCAAACACAAACGGGACGTCGTGTAGCAGGTCGATCATCAAAGGCGCGCTTGTCACCGCCAAGAAAATAACCGGCTCGCGGCTGCCATTGATCATTCGGTGCGAACAGTTAAGGGGAACCGCAAACAAGCTTCCTTGCTGCCACTCGAATTGGATCTTCTTTTTTTGGTCATTGCCCGACCAGACTTCGGTCGCCCCAAAGCCATGAAGAATATAAATGATTTTTTCGTAGAGATGCCGTTCGATATTCAGGGCCCCGCCGGCGGGGATTTCACCGACGTACATGCCCGTGAATCCTTCCATTCCCTTGAGCTGAATATAAGCACCCTGCCCACCGGTTCGCGCCCAGGGCTTTCGCGGCAATTCAGTAACGTCTTCCACCCCGTACCCCTCGATGATTGGAATACCTTCTGCGCGCAGCCAGGCTTCGTAACTGGTATCTCGCTTTGCCATTTTCGTTTTTGCCCTCCCTATTTTTTCACCGATGCAAAGTAATCGCCGTTGGCTACAGCCTCCGCGAGCAGATCATCTTGAGCTGTCCAGAGATCGAGCGGGTAGCCATACCAAGGCGTTTTGAGTTGCAGCTCCGGCATCTTCGTTTCGCGCCACATTTCCAAGGCCCGCTCCATGTATTTTTTCTTGGGTAAGCCCACGGGTGGGTACTTGCCTTTGCGTGTGGCGTCGATCAACAACCCTCCGCATCCCACCGGCGGCGGATAAAAGCGCTCTTCCGGATTATTCATCAACGCATAGGCGGAGGGATCGAGTAGGGGAGAGCGGCCGGTAATCACTTGTACGTCCCGGTGGGGTTGCATCGCAAAACTGATCGCCCACATCACCATATCCGGATCCTTCGGATCTATGTCTTCATCCACCACGATGATGACCTTATTAGTCGTGTCCATACCGGAGGCCGCCTGCAGCGCCTGCTTGGGTTTGCTCGGATGACTTTTGGCCATGCGAATTACCCACCAGTTCCATCCTCCACCCATTTCCGGGCAACAGACCTCCAAGACTTCCGGCAAATTACAGCTGTATTTGAGAAAGTTATAGAGCATCATCTCGCGACAGGTGCGCGAGATGCCGTTGGACTCGCTGGGCGGAAGCCCGACGAGGATGGCAGTAAAAATGGGGTCGCGGCGATGGGTAATGGCTTTGACGTCGATCACGGGCCGCAAACCCCGTTCCGCCATGAGATAGCCGGGATAATCGCTAAAGGGCTCGCCCCGCTCCATGGCATCAGGAGAAATTTCTCCTTCGATGACGATTTCCGCTTCTGCCGGAACTTCTAAAGGAATGGTCTTGCAGCGCACGAGGTCCACTGGCCGCCCGCGGATGGCACCCGCCACC
>JAHKKJ010000235.1 GCA_020027655.1 Deltaproteobacteria bacterium
GCCCGCTAATGAATGCTAACCAAAAACGGATCGCGGGCTTTGCGTTAAAGAGCCGGTTACCGTCGGTGTACCAGACCAGAGAAGCTGTAGATGCCGGCGGGCTCATGTCCTACGGGGCGGACCTCGCGGACAGCTACCGGCGCGTCGCATATTACGTAGACAGAATCCTGAAGGGCGCCAAGCCTGCCGATCTGCCGGTGGAGCAGCCGACCAAGTTCGAGTTGGTTATCAATCTTAGAACAGCGAAGCAGATCGGCCTGACGATTCCGCAATCGATGCTGTATCGGGCAGACAAGGTGATCAAATGACAGAGGTCAGAAGTCAGAGGTCAGGTGTCAGCAAGAACAGGATTGGGGGACACCGGTGAAGAGTTTCGGATTCGCGAGGGGAGCCTAGGGTAGTAGAGGAGGACGGCATGAGAAATTCGCGTCTGCAGTTAGTTATTGTTGCGATAGTCTTTGGCATCGTCGTGGGGTCACCGTCGGGGGTAGAGGCAAAGGTCTATACCGCCTATATCTCCGATGGCCCTGACACATCCATAGCTTATTGGCTGGCGAAAGAGGTCGGGTTGTTTAAGAAGCACGGCTTGGACATGGAGCTAATCTTCATTGACGGCAGCAGTCGCGGTGTCCAGAGCCTCATAGCGGGAGACCTGAGCTTTACGGATGCGGTGGGAACCTCTGCGATCAATGGCCGGCTGGCCGGCGGGGATATCGCGATTGTAAGCAGCTTGGTCAATACGCTTCCTTACTACATCATTGGCAAGTCTGCCATCAAATCTCCGGAGGACCTTAAGGGGAGGTCCGCTGCCGTACACATCCCCGGCACAGCGGCAGACTTTGCCATGCGCCTTGCCCTGAAAGGTGTTGGTCTTTCTTATAAGGACATTCAGGCCGTCACCGTCGGGGGCGCCCCGGCGCGCAATGCTGCCGTGATCACTGGCAGGGTGGATTTTACGGTGGCAACTGACTCGGGAAAAATAGAAGGAGAGAAGGCCGGCCTTAAGGTCATTATAGACATGGCCAAGCTTAAAATCCCTTTTCAATTTTCTTGCACGCTAACCACGGGAAGGATGATCCGGCGAAATCCTGATATGGTCCGCAGCATGGTGAAGGCCATGGCGGAGGCGGTGCATTACTATAAAACCCAGAAAGAAGATGCGATCAAAATCATGCAGAAATATACCCGCGGACAGAATCGGGCCGCACTGGAGGGAACCTACGTTGCCTACAGGGAGCTTCTGGTCGAGGATGTCTATCCCACATTGGAAGGACTTAAGAATACCTTGGAGATCCAAGCGTCGTTTGATCCCAAAGCCACCAAGGCCAAGGTAGAGGATTTCGTCGATGTGCGTTTTGTCGACGAACTGAGAAAAACGGGGTTCATTGATTCGCTCTACAACCGGGAGCGGACAAGGTGATACGGTGAACCAATTTTGGATTTTAGAACTTGTGGTGAGCTAAGTCGAACCATTGCCGATTTTAGGTTTCGGATTAGGAAACATCTACGATGATGCATTGGTATACAATCTTCGGCTCCTCCGAGAGCCATAGACCTTCACCCTATTTTTCCTGTAGTCTCTCCTGAAAGCAAAACGCTGAAGAGAGCGAGTTCAGCGTGCAATTTTAGGAGCTGAGGAGACAATCATGGGGTACTATAAGGATCTAAGAGAACACATCGCGGCGTTGGACGAAGCGGGGTTGCTGGTGAAGATCGACGAGCAGATCAACAAAGATACGGAGCTAATGCCGTTGGTCCGCTGGCAATTTCGCGGTCTCTCGGAGGAGGAGCGACGGGCTTTCATGTTCACGAACGTGACGGACGTCAAAGGAAAAAAGTACGACATTCCCGTTGTCGTCGGAACTTTGGCTGCTTCGCGGCAAATCTACGGCTTCGGGTTGCAGTGTAAACCCGAGGAGATTGTGGATCGTTGGAACAAGGCGCAGAGTAATCCGATCCCGCCGAAGATCGTCGACAAGGCTGTCGTTCATGAAGAAGTTCATAACGGATCCTCGCTCATGGATAGAGGCGGCTTGGGCGAATTCCCGATTCCCATCTCGACCCCCGGATACGATTGCGCGCCGTTCACCACGGCGTCGCACTGGTTTACCAAAGATCCGGAGACGGGCCTGATCAACATCGGCAACTACCGCGGCCATATCAAGAGTCCGACAAGAACCGGTGTTTTTCTCAGCTCGAGCAATCATGGCGGCTATCATTGGCGCAAGTGCCAGGAACGAGGGATCCCGCTCCAAGCCGCGCTGGTGATCGGCGCGCCGCCGCCGGTATCTTACACGGCGCCGGCTCGCATACCGTTTAGCGTGAGCGAACTCGACGTCGCGGGCGGGCTCGCCGGTGCACCGATTGAGGTTGTCAAGTGCATTACAAACGATGTGCTGGTTCCCGCCAATGCCGAGATCGTCATCGAAGGAGAAATATCGACGGAGTTTCTAGAGCCTGAAGCTCCCTTCGGCGAGTCCACGGGTTACATCGCCGAGCGGCTGCTCAATCCCTACTTCGAAGTGAAGTGCATCACGCATCGAAAGAATCCCATCTTTGCCACCATCATCAGCCAGATGCCGCCCAGCGAATCGAGCGTGATGCGCCAGGTGGCGGCGGAAGGAAACTATCTGCGGTTTCTTAGAGATCAATGTAACATTCCAGGCATTGTCGAGGTGACCTTTCACAGCATCGCTGTGCGGCAGATCTGCGTCATCAAGATGAAAAAGATCAATCAGGCCCATGTCTGGCAAGCCTTGCACAGCATGGTGGGTTACAATCCCGCCACGGGTAAGATGGTGATTGCCGTGGATGAGGACATCAACCCGCGGAATTTGGACTCTTTATTTTGGGCGCTGGCCTTTCGCATGCAGCCGCATCGCGACGTTTTGATCATTCGCAATCGCACGCCCCAGATGGACCCGTCGGCTTTTCCGCCGGGCAGGGAACTGGAAAATTCGTTGGACGAAATCGCCGGCTGCTCCGCGATGCTCATCGACGCCACACGCAAGTGGGACTATCCCCCAGTGTCGCTACCGAAGAAAGAATTCATGGAGCGCGCTAGACAGCTCTGGGAACGCCTCGAACTGCCGAAACTCAAACCCCAGGACCCGTGGTTCGGCTACAATCTCGGCTTGTGGTCCGACGAAGACGAGGAAGAAGCGCAGCTGGCACTGAAGGGCGAGCACTATCAGACCGGCGAGAAGCGGGCGCAGCAGCGGGTGCCGGCGAAGAGGAAGTAGTGCCAACGAGTCAGACCATCTACGTCGATATGGATGACGTGCTGTGCGAAACAGCGCGAGGTTGCCTCGAAATTGTCGAACGAGTATTCGGCAAACGGGTAGCGTACGAGCAACTAACGGATTTCGATCTTGGAAATGCCTGCGCGCTGGCTCCCGAGGAAACTGCCGAGCTATACCACATCGTTCATCATCCTGATGCGCTGCTTAAGCTGCAACCTGTAAACGGAGCGATAGCGGTATTGAGTCAGTGGATTGTGGCCGGATTTGAGATTGCCATTGTGACCGGACGACCGCCGGCGACGTATGAACCGTCCGTTGATTGGTTGGTACGCGAGCAAGTGCCCTATCATTCATTTACTGTGGTTGATAAATACGGACGGTTTACAACCGAGAGAACGATTGCTGTGTCTCTGTCGGAATTGGCTGCACGGCAGTTCGTATTTGCCGTAGAAGACTCGCCGACAATGGCCAGGTACCTGGCTGAGCAAATGAAAGTTCCCGTGAAACTATTCGATCGTCCATGGAACCGGGCGACTGTCGAGCATCCCAAAATTACGCGCCATAATCATTGGTTCGAGATCGCTGAAGCGTTTCCGGGTTGAACGTGCTTTTTAAACTAAGTGGGTTGGATTCCTCGCAGATTGCTGCTTAGAATTTGCACCTTCCCGAAGTCCGTCATTCCCGCATGCTTTTAGCGGGAATCCAGAGGGATGTTCGGACTGGACCCCCGACCCATTCGACGTGGCTCAGGGTCGTGGTGAGCAGCATAGTCGAACCCCGATAAAAACATTCGGGGGTGACGGCCTTGGGATAAATTCAATTTTTTTGATACCCCGCAGCTTGCTGTGGGCTGGTTCATACTTACTTAACTGCCTTGCTTCGGACACGGCGGATATGATCGGTCCGCATGGGGGTTGAGTTACATGCGACTTTCCATTCGCCAAGCTACGCCGCAGGATATCGATGCTGTGGCTGAAATCCTTGGGGAGGTGGCTCGTTGGTTGGAGGAGCAGGGAATGGCGATGTGGCATCAAGACGAATTGCAGCCAAACCGCATTGTTGCGGACGTTGATTCGGCCCAGTTCTTCTTGGCTGAATGTGACGGTGTTCCAGCGGCGACCATAAGATTCCAGCTTGAAGACCGTTTGTTCTGGCCTGATGTGCCGCAGAACGATTCGGCGTTCATTCATCGTCTCGCTGTGCGAAGACGTTTTTCTGGAGGAGAAGTTTCTTCGGCGCTGATTCTTTGGGCCATCGCGCGCACGCATGCGCTCGGCCGTCGCTACCTTCGTTTGGATTGCGAAGCATCGCGTACACGACTGCGAGCGATCTACGAGCGTCTCGGGTTTCGCTTTCACAGCAACAAACAGGTTGGGCCTTACTTCGTTGCAAGATATGAATACGACGTGATGGAGATTTCGTCTTCCAAACCGAAATGAATGGCTGTGGTAGCTGCTGCGTCTGCAAGTGCGGCTGGGCAGTAATCAAAAGCGACTTTGACCACGAAGGCCCCAGCGCGGCAAAGCCGCAACCGAAACTCGGAATATCTCCCGCAAAGACGCCAAGGCCGCAAAGGTCGGAAAAAATGAATAGGATGGTTTGTAAAAATTATCAATCTTTCGGTTCCGAAACTTGGCGTACTTTGCGCCTTGGCGGGAGTCAATCCCCGTGTTCGAGCATTTCCAGATCAACGCAAAATTTGCGCGAGCGCGCAAACTTTGAGTTATAATAGTACGAAGGACACGAAGGATTCGGAAATTATTATATTTCAATTTCTTAACTTCGTGCTCTTCGCGACCTTCGTGGTGAAAAGTCTGTTTCGATTTTGGTTGCGCCTTCGCCTCGCTGCGGCTCCCGTAACTGCGGCTCCCGTAACTTGACAGCACAGGAGTCTAACTCGTATGGTGTCCTGGTTTGAATTAACTCTGGAGGTAACTCATGGAACCCCTTCCCCGCGGCGCAAATTTTCAAAGAGCCAAACTGCTTTGGGAAATCAGTTTACACATTGCCGGTGATCCCAAGACGCCTTACTACGGTCCTCGTGACATGTGCATCTCCGTCGGCAGCGGTTCGGCGGAAAACTTCAAACCAAAGCTGCGCATGTCCACCGGATCTCCGATCCTGGCTCATGCGGTCTGCCGCGGCGACTTGGAAATGTCGATGGTCAATCCCTCAGGTTTTCTCACTCAGGCTTATCGCGGTACCGGATTATTCCCCCAGCCTTTACCGGTTCGCATTCTCGCAAATTACCCGTCCTGGGACCGTTATGTTCACGTGATTCATCCCCGCACCGGCTTAAAATCGCTGGCCGAGCTCAAAGAAAAGAAATATCCCCTGCGCTTGTCCATCCGCGAAGACGCTACCCATTCGACCCGCGTATTGCTGGACCAAACGCTGGCGCTATACGGCTTCACCCTTGCCGATCTCGAATCCTGGGGCGGCAGTCTCCAACTCAACGGCGGACCGGGCGACGAGCGACGCATGAACGCGATCCGTTCGGGAACCATAGACGCGATTATCGACGAGGGGCTCGTGCTTTGGTTTGACGCGGCCCTCGCGGCCGGCATGGAGCCGATCGCAATCGAAGACTGGGCAATGACGAAGCTCCAAGCACTCGGCTGGCGGCGCGTCGTGATTCCCAAGGGCCGCTATCCGCATCTTAAAGCCGATCACGAATGCATCGATTACAGCGGCTGGCCGCTTTACACCCGCGCCTCACTCCCGGATGAAGACGCCTACAAAGTCGTCGATGCGATCAACGCGCGGAAAGACGAAATTTTCTGGGAAGATTCCTACACGGGAGTCGGCCAGCTAGGCCAAGACACCGAAGCAACGCCGCGCGACGTCCCGCTGCATCCCGGCGCCGAGAAGTGGTATCGAGAGCACGGGTTCAAGGTTTGAACA
>JAHKKJ010000848.1 GCA_020027655.1 Deltaproteobacteria bacterium
ATACCTGCGCCTGCTCCGCGAGATTCAAGAGGAGACGAACCTGGCGCTGATCTTCATCACTCACGACTTCGGCATCGTGGCGAAGATGTGCGACCGCGTCATGGTGATGTACGCCGGTCGGGTCGTGGAAAGCGGTTCGGTGCGGGACATTTTCAATCATCCGTCCCATCCGTATACGCAAGCTTTGTTGAACTCCGTGCCCAGCATGGACGAGGACGTCGAGCGGCTTTATTCGATCACCGGCCAGCCGCCCGCGCTCTGGGACCTCCCCGCGGGGTGCCGGTTTGCCCCCCGGTGCCCCCATGCCGACGATCGTTGCCGGCAAGACTATCCGCCGCTGTTCACCGTAGGAGACGGCCACACCGCCGGCTGCTGGAGATTGGAACAGGCATGTTAGCCACGCCCATCCTTCGGGCCGAGGGGCTGAAAAAACACTTTCCCGTCACCCAGGGCCTGCTCTGGACGAAGGTCATCGGCTGGGTCCAGGCCGTGGATGGCATCAGCTTCTCGATTCCACAGGGGGAGACGCTCGCCCTCGTGGGCGAGTCCGGCTGTGGCAAAACGACGACCGCTAAGCTCATTCTGCGTCTGGAGTGGCCAACCAGCGGGCAAGTGTTCGTCGATGGGAAAGACGTCCACGCGTTGAATGGCGACTTCCTGAAAGAGTACCGGACGATGGTCCAGGCGGTCTTTCAGGATCCCTGGTCTTCCCTGAGTCCCCGCATGCGGGTGCAGGAGATCGTCGCCGAGCCGCTGGTGGTAAACCGGCAGGTGTCGTCTCAGGAGGTCAAAGAGCGTGTCGCCGAGATTCTGGCCGCTGTCGGACTGCGGCCGCAGCAGGCCGAGCTCTACCCCCACGAGTTCAGCGGTGGGCAGCGCCAGCGCATCGCCGTGGCCAGCGCCCTCGTGTCGAGTCCGAAGCTCATCATCTTGGACGAGCCGGTCTCGGCCCTGGACGTTTCTATTCGGGCGCAGATCATGAACCTCTTGGTGGATCTCCAGAAGCAGTACCATGTGAGTTATCTGCTCATCGCCCACCACCTGGCGACGACCCGCTACATGGCCCACGAAGTGGCGGTCATGTACCTCGGAAAGATCGTGGAGAAGGCCAAGACGAGGGAGCTGTTCAGGAATCCACTGCACCCCTACACCAAGGCCCTCTTCTCGGCCGCCCTGCCGGCGCACCCGGACATCACTCGAGAAGAGATAATCCTGGCGGGAGAAGTCCCGTCTCCCATCAACCCACCCTCGGGTTGCCGCTTCCATCCCCGCTGTCCCTTCGCCATGCCACAATGCGCGGAAATCGAACCGGAGGAGAAAGAAATCGCCACCGATCATCTGGTGGCGTGTCACCTCTATTGACGTAGTGCGGCGAAGCCGCAACCAAAGAATCGAAAGATCCCCCTCTTACTTCTCCCCGTCGCGGGGGAGAGAAGAGAGGGGGTTTAGCGCTACGGTGTAAATAACGTTGCATAGGGAAATTGGCGATCGTGAGAAATTTGCTCAAGCCGCGAAAAAGCTTTAAGCATTGCAGTGCAGAGGAACCGCTCATGCCGAAGGTCGCGAAACGGAGAAATTCCTCGCGAGCCTGAAGTGATCGAACTGTTCAATTCAAGCAGCTCGTCGGCGCCGGTCCGCTTCCGCCGCACTGAGGTCCGCTGTCGGAATGATGCGCAGTAATATCTCGCGCATCGTCAAGAAAAGACTCCGACCCCTTTTATTCTTCTCGCCAACAACTCACGTCCGACCCTCAAGCTTTCCTCTGAATCGCGACGAGTCGCTTACCTGCTGGCCGAAAAAAGTGCGGCGGTAAGCTTCTGTGGCGTCGGATTATCTCACATGAGGCCAACGTCACCGGGCGTCATCGAGAAAGCGTGTCATTCAGGATAGGGAGGGAAGAATCTTAGAACGGTCTTTTTATTTTCCGGATACCAGAGATTGCCGAGATGTCCGCCGTATGGATAGAGCGTGACTTGATCGCCCAACGCCTCTTTGAGCGCTTCGATGGATTTTCTCTCGGCCAAGAAATCATCGACGTTGTGCAGGATGAGCACTTTGGGATTGCTACGCAGCCGATCCATGATGGGTGCTAGGGAGCTTCGTTGGAGAAGGCTTTCCGGGTCCGCCTGGGGATCTCCCAACTGCTTTCGCCATAAGGGCACAGCGATCTTCCAGTGATAATCGACAAGCGTGAAACTTTTGGCTTCCTGCAGGCGTTTCCTCCTGTCGTCTTTCGGCGCCGGCAGAACATTTTGATCTTGAATGACTTGGGTTACATAGATGAGCTCGTAAAGCTGGCTTTGCAAAGTCTCGGCGATGAGGTACCGGAGCTCTTCGGTCGTGAAGCTGGCGAACTTCTTTGCCAATCGGTCGATGACCGCGGGATCGTCCGGCCTTTCACCGGAAAAGGAATCGACGATGGCAAGCGCTTTCGAAACGAGTTCGTGAGATATCTCCGGTCCGAATTTTTTTGCCAACCCGCTCCATTCATCGATTTTTTTGAGGGCGTAATGGAGATCGACGGGCGGGTTGATAAGAAGATAA
>JAHKKJ010000236.1 GCA_020027655.1 Deltaproteobacteria bacterium
TCGGAATGCCGTTCAAAAACAAGACCAGGTCAAGGCTTTGCTCAGTTTTCTGGCTGTAACGAAGCTGGCGAACAGCGGTGAAAAGATTCGCCGCGTGCAAGCGCTGGAGGTCTTCGTTTAACCCGCTCGCGGGCCGGAAGTACGCAAGCTTAAACGAGCAGCCAGAATCTTTGATGCCATTGCGAAAAACGTCCAGCGTTCCGCGCCGTTCAATCTCACCGGAGAGTCGCCTTAAAAATCTTTCCTTGACCTCACTTCCATGATGCTGCTTCAACCGCTCCCAGATTTTAGGCTGCGTGGCGAGGATAAAATCAATAACCATTCCCGGATCGAGGCAAAGCTCTTTGTTGTAGTCATCAGGTTTTCGTCTCTGATACCCGCCCGGCGCATTCTCATACCTGTCCAAAGGCTCAACAGCCAGTCCCTCCCCTCCAAGATAAGCGTCCGGCCCGCCTGCGAGCAAAGTCGCTTCGATGGTTTGCTCCAAACTCTTTTCGGAAATATCAACCATCTGAACTCTGAGAATTTCGTAACTGTTAGCGAGCAGCTTGGTAGATGACAGGTCGATAGCGTGGTTTTGGAATCGGCTTTCGCGCCCGGCGCGCTGCTTTGAGCCATGCAGCTTTGGCGACTTCCACCTCTGCCAAAGCTTTTTCTGGAGTATCACCGAAGGCCGAACAAGCCTCGAGATCCGGAATGTCGGCGATGTACCCACCGTCCTCGTCGCTGAAAAAAATGTTGATGTGATAGTCCTTCATGAATCCTCCTCTAGGTATAGATTATGCCTTTCCACCAACCTAAGAAACTGGCGGATTTGATAAGGCTTAGCTTCTCCTTTGACTTCCTGCAAGTTCACCAATTCCTGGATATTAGGATGCACGAATATATGATGGCTCCCAGTGACACGGTCGAGCCGAAAACCGAATCCCTCGATCAAGTTTCTGAGATCTGTAAAGGCAACATTCTTTAGAGAGCCCGAGGCGAGTTTCCTAAGCAGTCGTCTTCGGTTCATGTCAGCGCCTCAAGGTAAGGTCGCATAACTCGTTCGACGCGACAGAGCTTGGCGAAGCGCCACAGCTCATCCATCCCGCTGCGGTGCTTCTGTCTGTAATCACGCAGCCCTTCCAGGGCGACATCGAGACCGATCTTATTCCGGTATTTAAAACAATCGGCAACCGTTTTGGCCGGCTTGTAGACTTTCACCGCGACGCCTTCAATGCGGTGTTGCTCAACACCTTCAGTCAGAGCCTTCCCCGACATGCGCACGAGGCGGAGAGGCTGTCCCCCCGCTCGGGGCGCCCGCGCTTTCCGGTCGAGAGCGAGCCACACTTCGGAAGGGGCCTGCGTAGTTAGTTTGTGAAATTGAAGAGCGGAGAGCAGGCAAACAACTCCGCGGGGAACACGCTTACAAGCCTCAGCCAGGCTATGATGTTCCGTGATCTCGGCATCGGGGAGCTTGTAGAGACCTCTGGCCTCTTTCACCAGAAGGCCCTGCTCATGGAGCCGCTTTAGATAAGTGCGAGGAATACTCCGACTGGCTAGATCCCGTGGCCGCAGGATTCCGGATTTCCGGACAATATTGAGGATTTGATTGCTCTTTGAAGTCTTAGGCATAGCGTTACCAAACGTCGGCACTTATCAATATAAGCCGACATTATGTAACACATGCTCTAAGCTGTCAACTCCTCTTCGGACTTTTCCAGCACTTTGATCTTAGAGTCACGGCGGAACATTAGGGCAGTCCGATACGTTACCGCGACTGCACATCCTTCGCCCGGTCCCAGCGCGAACCTTGCCAGTGATTAATGGAACCCTTGTCTCTGCAGACGGGACACCACCACATGATGGCATCGGTATCCGGGTCGATATCTGTTTCGATCACACCGGCACAGCGCCTTCGTCCCGGGCGCCGTCGACACCTCACTGATTTCTTTCCCGGTTCCTCCCAGGGCTCCGTGGTCGCATCAACAACAATCTCCGTAAAGTACTCGACAAGCTTTCTTGCCGGCCCGGACTTCGGTCCAATCTCTCCCTCATCTGTCAGAAAGTGCGTGAGGTCTGTAACCCAGGTATCTGCCATTTATTTCAGCCCGTTCGAAAATATCTCAGCCGCTGTGTCAAAATTCGTTGAATATCTTCACCCATCATTCCGGCCAAGTCTGCGGTTGATGGTGCGAGCCTGCATCCAGGAAGTTCACAAGTAAAGCCTCCCGCCCCCTTTAAATTGTCTCATTTCCGACATCATCCAACGGTTTCACTGAATCTGGCGCTACGTTAGGCAGTTTTCCCGTGCTTTTTAAGTTCCTGTTCGATCTCTGCCTCTATCTCCTCGAGCGGAAGTCTTCTTATACTCGCTGAACGCTCGTCAAGGAACCGCTGAAAAGCCCGACTTCCTCGCAAAGCGTCGACTTCCCTCTCGAAGTCGTCAGCTTCAGCGATACAAAATTCCTTGCCATCCGGGGTCACGAGCAATAATGGCTCTCGGCTTGCCATCCCAATAAACAGTCTCTAGGTCCAACTTCTCTTTCGTTAAATCAATGGTTTTCATATCTGCACCTCTTGGTCCCTAATCAAGAAAAGCGATCCTTGACCCTGTTGACCTTTCGTAACCCGATGATAGGTTGAAGTTGCCAGGGCATACGGCACGTGGCCAAGTACCAGGTAAGAGGTTGAAACAACCTGGGGCGTCAGGCCTTGTCCCATAGAGGACCAATTAATAATCGGCCGTCAGGCCGAGCGCCAACCTCCATTGTGCGTATCGACCCTGGCATTTTACTTTGTGAATCCCGCTGCAAAGCCTTTTCATTGTTCGCTGGCCTCGTACTCTGCGGGGTTCTTAAAATTCCCTTCCAGCAATATTGGACTTTCCCCATTCCCTCCGCTTCGGAGTAAGTCAGTCCTTACTTTCAGGCCCACCTCACCTCAACTTCACGTGAGGATTCTCTAAAGACCACTTCATCGAAGGCGTCGAAAACATCCTTCCTGCCAAGAAGGTTGAAGCCGATGTTTAATCGGTCCGAAAAGGCGATATCCGCAATCTTCCGCTTGCCGCCTATCTCGATCGGAACCTTCATGATCCTGGCGGGAATGAAGCTCCCATCTGCCACCACAAACATCCGCTCTTTTGCGCGGGAGAGGTCAAGGCCGAGCTGGGCTGCAACGCCGATTTTGAAAATGCTATAGAACGCACCGGAGTCAAGGTAGGCTTCGCTTCGAAGAGAAAGTCCGCGCCATGTCAGGAGTACTGGGATGATTGGCAACCAACGCCTGTAAAGAAGTTTGTAGGGAAAAACTACAGAATGCACTCCAACTCCTCACGCCGCGGAATGGGAGTAATTAAAGGAATGTCTTTAGGGTATCGTTTGCGGGCGAGTAAGGAGAGTTTGTTGAGCTGTTCTTCTGTGCCAACTCCTATCAAATGACCACCGGCAATCACAGCCCACTTCCCTCCGTGGGCTTTAACGAGATCTTGTAGATGTCTCGTGAAATATCCGTCGTTCGGATCGAAGAAGGTTTGAGCTTTTTTTCTCGGCGATTTCATGGTGGAGCTTCTCCTTTGTCAAATTCTATCAGCCTACGGAGGTTTTCACTAGGCGTTGAATCACGAGCGATAGGATTCCCCGCAGCCCCCGACTTGCCGAGTGCAGAATGCTGAACTTCTCGCCTCTTCCCCTTTTCTGGCCAGCTTTTCGAGCTGTCGCAAGGTGGGGTGGCTCTCGTCCCGCTCCCACTCCTGCACCTTCGGAAACTTTCGCTGAACAGCGGAAGCCTTCCCAGAGCTGCTCAATTGCCCAACCAAGAACAGATCTGCTGACTGGTATCCTGGTCACGCCACCACATCCTCCCGCACGTCGATCTTGCCAGTCACGGCGGCGGAGATGAGCGCCGTGCGGTACTCTTTCAACTTCTCGATTCCTTCCCGGATCTTAGCAATTAGTGCGTCGATCTTAGTACCTTCTGTATCGAGATATTCGACGATGACTTTCCGCTCACTGAATGGCGGATAAATCGATTTGATGTTTTTGAATGCGTCCCAATACAGACGGTTACGATCGGGAACGATCCCATGGGAGTAGCGATGGATTTCCGTCATGTAACAGCTTGTACGGAACAGCGCCACAAAATACCGTGGGTTCACGCCATTAAGTGGAACCGCGACGGTATAATCCGGACTTACTAGTCCATCTACTGGCGCGACGCCAACAGCACCTTGCCACATCCTCATCTTGTTGAATGAGATGTCATCACCCTTTGCTCGTTTGTAAACGGTAGGGTCGTTTGCCTTTTGCTCTATGTGTTCTGTCGAGAATTGCCGTATATTCACTCCGGTACTAATAGACACGTCGAGAAGAGGAAGTTCTGGAAATTCTCTCTCATCCCGCTCGCGAAACAGTAGTCCGTTTCGCTTCACTTCCCAATGCGCTGGGATTTCGCCGAGCCATTCCACGCCGGAATCTTTCATGGGCACGTTCGGATCGAGGCCTTTGGTGACGGCGCGGGTAATGAGCGCGGCGCGCTTCTCCTGCAGCAGCTCGATCAGCCGCTCCTTCTTCGCCACCAGTGCATCAGTCTTCGCCGTCTCACGGTCGAGGAACTTAGTAATAACGGGTTGCTCCTTAGGTGGTGCGAACGGAAGACGGTAGTGCCTAAGCTGAACCGCCGTGAGGTGACCGATAGTGTTCGGATTTCCGCCTGCAACGAAGACTCCCCGTTTGGCCAGGGCATACATGAGATAGTAGAAAAAGCGCGGAGAGTCTGCATTCGATCGCGGTCTTACCCGGTGAATGGCCTTCTGGTAGTAGCACTCGTTGATTTCCCCGCGCCAAATCGCGGTCCTGCCAACCTCACCACCTTCGCAAACCAGCAAATCTCCGGGGTAAAGAAGGTAACGCTCTCGCTCCCAAGGGGCGAAGTCCATTTCGGGGAGATCCTCAGTGTTTATGTTGTCCCACTGGACATCGATATTGCGCAAGTAGCGCCCTAGAAACTCACCAGTAAAGCGCTTCGCATCGAGCATCTTTCCAAGTGCCACTTCGTAGCGGGCGTAAACTAGTGAAACTTCCCAATGTGCTGGATTATTCCCCAACCAGTCGACACTGGAGTTCTGGTATGCCGGGTACCGTTTGAAGCGGCGCGGCCTCGAATTGCTTTGGTTGGCTTGTTCGTTCGCACGGTGCAAAACGTCGCCACTTGCGTGTAACTGCGGACGTTCAGTGTCGTCTGCGGCTGAAGTCACAACGGCAACCCGTCTTTCGACCCCGTCACCTCCGCCAGCATTCGTACGATGTCGGTTTCGATGCCACGGATAACGGCCTCGATCTCGTCCAGCGGCCGCGGTGGAACATAGCGATAAAAGTCGCGGTTAAAATTGATCTCGTACCCGACAATGCCAACCTGGCCGTCCTCAGCATCGCGCTTTGAGATGTCGATCCATGCGTCGGGAACGTGGGGTTTCACTTCACGCTCGAAGAATGTTTCCACACTTTCCGCGAGCGGAACGTTCTCGGTGTCGCGAAGGTCGGGATCAGCTTCGGGGTTGCCGTCGCTGTCACGGCAGATCTCGGCGGTCTCGTCGTGTTCCGAAAGAGCAGACAGAATGTTTTTGCGAACGGGCGCAGGGAGCTTGAGACCTGCTGTTTTCGACGCTTTGTCTAGAGCATCTTCGAACGCGGGTCGATCTTTGAATAGTATGCCGGGCAACGTACGAAGCATTTTCAGTATTACTGCCTGCTGCTTTCTGCCTTCTGCCTCCTCCTTCGCTTTCTCCTTGGCATTTTTCTTCTTGCCCACAGCAAGATTGCAAAAAGCAGACTCTTCTTCGAGATGCGCGATGCGCTCGGGCGTGACCTGGAAATTCAACCTAAGCGGACGCTCTACCGTGATTTTGCGGAAGCCGAAGTGTGTCGTCGGAAATATCTTAACGTACTCTCAGCACCCAAACGTACGTGGCAATGCCTGTGTTGTAGAAGAGCTGCTCCGGCAAAGCGATCAGTGTTTCAAGCCAGTCGTTTTCCAAAATCCATAGGCGTAAGTACACAGTCCAGCCGTCGCAACACCGTGAGCGGCAGTATGACATCCTGATACTTGCCTCGTTTGAACGTATCCCGGATCAGATCCGCGACGCCCCAAATGAAACTAAC
>JAHKKJ010000237.1 GCA_020027655.1 Deltaproteobacteria bacterium
CGGCGGCCTCAGCACCAAGATCACCGTTTGGGAGAGAAGGGCGAATACGAGGGTGTTCTTCAGGGCCGTCTGAAACCTCGGGGTGCCGACCACGCCGGTGAAGTTCCGCAAGCCAACGAAGCCCAGCGTTCCGCCACCGGTGGTGGTGTTGCTGACGCTGTAATAGAGAGCCATGAAAAACGGCAACCCCACCAACAGCACGATGTAAAGGACGGCCGGGCCGATCAGGAGCGGCCCAAGCCAGCGCTCGCTATCGATGATAGACATGGGGCGACGAGGAGTGCGGGCCAGTTCGCCCGTGGCCGTTGCGGTCTGTGCGCGTAAGTCCATGGGCGGCGTGCCTAGAGCGGCCGGGCGGAGATGCGGAGATCCGTGGACTTATCGAAAAACTTTAGCTCCTTGTCTTCCACGGTGAAATCGTAGGTGGTCTCCGGCTTGATATCAACGGTTACGGTGGAGGGGAGGCGGGCGATGACTTTCTGGTCAGTAAAGGCGCCGCCTAGCGTTCCATATAAGAGCCGGTCGGCCCCGAGGTATTCCACTCGGGTAACTCGGAAGGGAAAGTTGATCACATTGCCAATTCCGTTTTGGCTTCCCTTCGGTAAAAATTGCTCGGGGCGAAACCCCAGAACATAGTTTTGGTGCTGCACTAGATTCATCGGCGGCGACCCCACGAAGCGGGCCACGAAGGTGTCGGCCGGCTCGTGGTAGATCTCCTGCGGCGTGCCGATCTGGCGCACCGTGCCCGCTCTCATCACGGCGATGCGATCACCCAGACCCATCGCTTCCACCTGATCGTGGGTCACATAGATCGTCGTAGTGCCGATGCGCCGTTGAAATTGTTGTAGCTCGTCTCTCGCCGACGCGCGCAATTGCGCGTCCAGATTCGAGAGCGGCTCATCCAGCAGGAAAACTGACGGCTCCCGCACCAGGGCACGCGCCAAGGCCACCCGCTGGCGCTCGCCGCCGGATAGCTCTCGTGGCTTGCGGTGAAGCAGGTGGCCAATGCCGAAAAGAGAAGCGGCCCACTCCACCTTTTGCGGGATGGCCGCTTTTGCTACCTGCTGCGCCTTTAAGGGGAAAGCGATATTTTTGAAAACCGTCATGTGGGGATAAAGAGCGTAGCTTTGGAAGACCATGGCGATTTTGCGGGCCCGCGGTGGCAGTTCGTTCACCACTTCACCGGCGATCACCAGCTCTCCCGCGGTGGGCGTCTCGAAGCCAGCGATCATGCGGAGGAGAGTGGTCTTCCCGCAACCCGAGGGGCCGAGTAGCACGAGAAATTCACCATCTCTAGTGACCAGGTCCACGCCGTCCACCGCAACCACGTCGCCGTAATACTTCTTGACCCCGCGTGTTTCTACCGTGGCCATGCGATCTCGTACATTTCCGGGGTCAAACTAGGTGCGCGGCACTGCATCTACATCAGCTTCCGCTCACGCCACTTATTCCAAATGCGCCTGCATTCGAACTCGGCTTCCTTGACGGCATCCTCGGGGCTCAGCACGCCTTGAGCCGCCTTGGCGAACATGACGTTGAGGACCCACTTCTGGTAGGTCTCGTCGATGGCCGCGTTGGCGTAGCCAGGGTAGCCGATGTTGGTGGCCCAACTCAGCACGTCCTCCAGGACCTTGTACTTGTCGGCCGGCTTCGCCTTGGTGTCGTTGCTGATGAGTTGCTTCAGGTCTGGCACGGTACGCTGGAAGCAGGGGAAATCATAGAATTCGCCATTGACAAATGCCTGGCGAAAGTTTCCCACATAATCAACGAGAAATTTCTTGGCGCCGTCGATGTTCTCGGCGAACTTCCAGATGACATACACGTCCATCACATGCTCGAGGCCGATCCGGCGCACCGGGCCGGCGGCCGCCTTGGCCAGATGGATCTTCTCAGTGAAAACCGGGTTGTCCTTCTCGCCCGTCCGCGTGATCGAGATGGCGTTGAGTGCCAGTGAGATGGTGCCGGCCAGCATGGCGCGATTGTTGGAGGAGGCGTCCCAGGTAAACACTTCCGGGGTCATGGTCTCTTGAAACAGCGCCTTCACGAACTTCACGGCCTCCATGGTGTTTTTGGAGTTCAAGGTCAGATAACCATTGGCGTCCTGCTCGTGGGCGCCGAAAGAGTACATGATGGTGCGCAGAGCCATGGCCGTATCGATCTCCTGAGCCAGGCCGATGCCCACCGGGATGTTGTGCTTCTGTTTGATCTTGCGGCCGCCGTCGAGGATTTTGTCCCAGCTGTCAGGCACGACTCCGACGTCGTCCCACAGGTCCTTGCGCCAGTTGATGGGGTCCGGCGTAAAGGAAGGAGAGAAGCCGAAGTATTTCTTGGTTTTAGGATTGTATGTGCTCTTGATGGCGAGATCGATGGGCTTGCCGTACTTCTTCTCGCACTCCGCATACACATCCTTCATGTCCACCACCTGCTCCTCATAAAACGGCGGCGGCCAGTTGAAGAGGAATATGTCGTGACCTTTCTGGGCGGACACCTCGGCCGCCGCGCGGGCGCTGATCCCGGCGATACCGATGTTGTCCACGGTCACTTCGGTGTTGTTCTTATCGCCCCACTCCTTGACATATTTCTCGTTGAACCATTTGTCGAAGGCGGGGACGAAGTGCACCCACTGAAGAATCTTCAGGCTCTTTTTGGCGCTGGCGCCGTAGGACCGCTGCGGGACAATAAAGGGCGCGCCGAGACCCGTTGCCAGTGCCCCGGCAGCCGTTGTCCGAATAAAATCGCGTCGAGTGATTCGCTTGCTAGCCATGATAGCCTCCTTTCAGTTTGCCGATTTTTTCCAGGCTTTCAATTGAGCCACAGAAGTAATGGAAACTTGTTTTTGACCCGCCGGACAGAGAACACAGAAGCCTAAAGAGCACGTGCCAGCCGGTCTTTCGCAACGCAAACCATTCGGGGCAAAAACGAGCTTGCCTCAAATCAACATTGTGAGTCAGATATATATCTGACAACAGAATGTTATGTCAATTTTACCTTGGTAGAATGGACGTGATTCAACGCGTTCTCGCTGGAGCATCAAAAATGCTTGGCTCACTCGGAAGCCAACCCGTAAAATCCGTGTCCGAATTCGTTGCCAAACGGAGGCCTATTTATAGGAGTCATGGATTGCGACGCCCACGTAGAAGAGAGTGATCCGGAGTTCTACTTGCTCCGGCCTATACCGCTGGTTTTGCCCGAGGACACTTGCTTCGGCGTACACAATGCCGCAAGAGATTCGACGGCGAAGGCGCAGGGCTCGGTGATAATCCGCAGCGGCTATTTCACTTTTAGAGAAGGCTAACCCGCAGAGTGCTGTGCCTTGGAGCCGTCTTTGGCTTCGTCGCGCTTCTCAGAGAGCTCAAGGAATAGATTGTAGAATGAGCGAATAGTACGGTCTTCTATTTGTTCTTGGCCGTCGCCATCTTCATACGAGAGAGTAACAGTCAAAGGTCTTATCTGAAGCTCTAGAAGCTTTGCCTGCTTGGATTCGAGATAGGCGCCGATTGTGCGTAAGGTATTCGAGAGCCTGCGAAAGTCCGGCATCCGTCCCGGTATGAAGCGTTTGGCCTTCCCTTTTCGTGACAGCTCTTCTACGTCAGGCAGAGCTAAAGTCAATGACTCGGCGTCAGAGCCGCTGCGGAATCGCATTTTAAACTTGTGCAGCTTTGACCGAAGCGAGCCATCTCCCGGTGGAACGCCCTGTAGGATGTACCAATCTCCAAGCCTCTTTAATTCAAATGAACGAACGTTTTTGGCTTCTAGAGCCTGACCGATAGATCGAAAATCTTCGCCGTAGGAAGTTTCAGTTGTCATCGAAATTTGCCCCCATCAGGAAAAATTGGCCGGAGATTTCTCTCCTCAGATCTAAACTATTTTGATCCCAGCCACGCCTTTTTTTATTCGTCCGTAACATCGAGCCGTTGATAATTGAGAACCCTCTAGCGATAACCTCAATTATAATGCAACCAGGGGTAATATGACAAAATAAAAAACCTCGCCCTCCCGCCGTACCCGTCGAGGCCTATCTTCTCGCTTGCCAGAGTGTGATTCTTTAACTAGTATCTGCCCGTGGCGGCTTCCTTGAACCTCGGGTATCCGCAAGGAGGAGGTAAATGAAAATGAAGAAGGTTCAACTGGCCCTAGGGGCGGTCATACTAGCCCTATTCGCCATGCGATTAGGGACAGCGCAGGACCAGAAGCCGGCGGTGAGTTTTTTCGTTACCAGCCAAGGACCCGGCAGCGGGGCAAGTCTTGGTGGAGTGGCCGGCGCCGACGCATACTGCCAGAAGCTGGCCACGGCTGCTGGAGCAGGTACCGGTAACTGGCGCGCTTATCTGAGCGTTAGCGCTGCGGATGGGAAACCTGCCGTGAACGCCCGTGATCGCATCGGCAAAGGCCCTTGGTATAACGCCAAGGGGGTCAAGATTGCCGATAACGTCGCCAACCTGCACTCGGACAGCAACAACCTCAATAAAGAAACTGCGCTGGACGAGAAGGGTAACCGGGTCAATGCTCGCGGCGATAAGCCGAACAAGCACGACATTTTGACCGGCTCGCAGCCCGACGGCACCGCCTATCCGGCAAGCCCGAATCTAACTTGCCAGAACTGGACCGTCGGCAACGCCGACAAGCTGGCGGGGGCAGCCCAGGTCGGGCACCATGACCGGGAGGGGAATTCGCCCGGCGTGTCATCGTGGAACTCGGCGCATGCCTCGCGCGGCTGCGGCCAGGAGGACTTGAAGGCTTCCGGCGGCGACGGCTTGTTCTATTGCTTTCTGGCGCAATAACTAAGGAAACGATCTCGCCGCTTACTAAAGGCGAGTCGTCAAAGCCTCCCGGGCACTCGCCATGGGGTTGTCGCAGGCAACTTGACGAGAGGGATTAGCGGGTCAGGAAGTCTTTTCGCCTCGCCTTTGACCCTACTGTTCCGCGCATGACTCGCGATATCGATATCGTGGTGGAGTTGTTGGAGCGAGACATCGGTCGGTTTATTCCGCTTTTTGAAAACGACTACTATCTGGAGCCGGAAACCGTCCGTGAGGCAGTCAAGACCAAGGGAATGTTCAACCTGATTCACAATGAATATATCATCAAGATCGACTTTGTCGTGCGTAAAGATACCCCGTACCGCCGTCGGGAATTCTCCAGGAGAAAGAAGGTGGCGGTCGATGACCAGGATCTCTATGTTGTGGCACCGGAAGATCTGATTCTATCAAAGCTGGAGTGGGCGAAAGACTCACGATCCGAAGTTCAGCTCAACGACGTGCGAAATCTCTTGAAAGACGTGAAGAGACTGAACCGAAGCTATCTTACCCGCTGGGCAAAAGCGTTAGGCGTGGAATCACTTTACCGTGAGGTCAACCAGTGAAAGACACAGCGCCTCGAATCGAACGGAAGTTTCGGAAGATGCTGTTGGAACGATCGGGAGAGGAACGCCTGAAGATGGGCTGTTCCATGTATGCGACGGCCCAGGCACTTGCTAAAGCGTCCATATCACGGCGGTACCCCGATGCTCACCCGGCTGAGCTCAAACGGCTGCTGTTTCTTCACTTTTATCGCACCGACTTTGAGCCTGAAAAGCGAAATCGAATTGCATCGGCCGTAGCAAGGAGCGGTCGAGCCGATAGTAAGGTGCGAAAGCTCGTCATGAACTCTACGATCGTGAATTCGCTCGGTGCCGATGCCGTCCGAGACAAAACGGAGACGTACGGAAAAATGGGTAAAAAGAAAGGCAAACGTTCTCGGCGAGGCGCCAGGTGAGGCGAATCCGTTGACGGCTTGAACGGAGCGCAGCGGTTGAACGATCTGAACGACTGGAACGACGATCCGACATTGAACCTGGAACGTTGAACGCTTGAACCTTGAACTGGACTTGGAGGTTCTATGGGACTATTCGATACGATTATGACGACCCTTTCTTGTCCAATGTGCGGCTCGATCAAGGAACGTGAGATCCAAACCAAGCAGGGACCGTGCGCAATGTTAAATTTCGAGGTCGGCGATACCATCGAACCCTTCTTTTACGGCGACTATTGGATGGAAGAGGAATGGGATTGTGAGGATTGCCGGGAACAAACGCCAGAAGAAAACCGATGGCATAAGGCTTTTATCCATTGCATTAACGGTTTGATCG
>JAHKKJ010000849.1 GCA_020027655.1 Deltaproteobacteria bacterium
TACGGAGTTCATAGCGCGGAGATCGGAGTATTTCTTGATTGAGAACTCTTTACTCTGCGCCCTCCGCGCCTCCGCGGTGAGTTCTCCGCGCTGTTTTCATTTGATGTGCAGCGGTGGTCCAAGTCATCTTCCCTTAATTCCCAACTCCACCTGAGCTTCCTGAAGAAATTTCAGATCCGCGACCTCAGCGGGCGTGACCTCTCTTGTGACCTTGGCGTTGCGTCGAGCCTGATCGATGACGAGCTTGAGCCCGTCCTCCGGCACGCTGCCGTCGGCGTTGAAAAGATTTCGGAGCGCGTCATAGGAGGCATGGGCATAGTCCCGCTCCACCTTTCCCCAGTCAACCAGTGTGCGGACTGCCTCCTCGCGATTCTCACGGATAAAACGGTTGGCGCGAATCGTTGCTTTGATGGCTCGACGAATCTCGTCAGGTTTATCCTTGATTTTTTTTGTGTGGGTGCCGAGACCGAGGTAGGGGAAACTAAAAAGCTCATAGGCGCGCGCGAGAATCCTATAGCCCTGCTTCTCCATCTGCGCATCGGCGGGGGGCGAGATGACGACGACGTCTACCACTCGCTGTTTCAACGCGGTGAGTCTAGCGGCATCGGAGCCCAGGGCGAGAACTTTGATGTCTTTCTCCGGATCGAGACCGGCCTGCTTCAACATCATGCGCGCACCGACGTCCGGGGTCGCTCCAAAGCTGCTAATGCCCAGGGTCTTGCCCTTGAGTTCTTTGAGCGATTTGTATTCGGGTTGCGCAATGAGAGTCATGGGCCAATTATCCAGAAAACCGGCGACGATGCGCACCGGGAGCCCGGCAATGGCACCGCCGACCACCGCGCCGAAGAGCTGGCAGTAGTCGACGTCGCCGGTGGCCAGTGCCGTGATCGCGACATTGGGATTCATGCGGATGATTTCCGCGTCAATGTTCTCATCCTTGAAAAAGCTTTTTTTCTGGGCTACTGCCACGGTCAAATTCGGCATGTTTGGATTCGAAACTGCGATCCGAATCCGGTCGAGCGCGTCAACGGGCGAGCCTATGATGAGCACTAAGAGAATCGCGGGAAGGAGTCTCCTCGTATCAGTGAGTCGGTAAAGGCCGCCTTTGGCGAAAGGTGAAGG
The DNA here is from genome assembly GCA_020027655.1 of Deltaproteobacteria bacterium. Classification (GTDB taxonomy): domain Bacteria; phylum Desulfobacterota; class Binatia; order UBA9968; family UBA9968; genus DAIRFP01. The sequence continues at coordinate 1,123 of JAHKKJ010000849.1, forward strand.
AAGCGGGCGGAAGGATGAAATGAGCAGACGATATATGATTACGATATCCATTACTCTGTCGCTCCAATAGTCCCTTTGCCTCTGTCTAGAGTTGCGAACCATGTTGAAACCGCAATAGCGTTTTGCTGCAACTTCCCTATTCCGAAGCGCAAGCTCTGTCAAGCCGTTCTCCGCACTTCGACTCGATCCGGGCCGGCTTCTCAATACCTCCCTAATCCAGGAGTCCCGGCTGTCTTGTCGTTTTCCTTGACGGAATTCACCCGGCTTTGCTAGCATCCTGCTGCTGCGTTAGCTCGGAGCACCTGCGTGTCTCAACAAAGAGTTATTTTCCCGAAAGAGACTCTAGCTATGGCTTCACCGCCGACAGGTTGGGGCGAAAGAATCGCTTACTTTTTTCTCGACCGAACACCCCTGGGCAAACTCGTTCATTGGGTGGCAGGCATCAAGTCTTCAGTGCACGCAAAATTAGTCACTGGTTTCATGCTTGTCACGTTACTTGTCGTCGCCATGGGAGGATTGAGCCTGCAAGCCATTACCAAGATGTCGCACCAGAGCATTCTCCTGGATGAAGCCCACAAGCGGGTCGAGTGGTCGCGCCAGATCCAGCACGCGCTGGCCTTGCAGATGAATTTCACCGCAATGGCCCTGCTCTTAAGGGATGAGGCGACAGTGGAAAAAATCTTGCGTGAAAACAATCGCTTCAATAATATACTCGCGCTCATTGCCGAGGCCGCGGTGCCGGAAGAGCAGAATGTCATTCAGCGAATCCGTGTCGCCCAAGGGGAAGCTTTGACCGCGGTGGCCGACATTGCGAACCTGCTGCGCGATGGGAAGGTGAGCGACGCAATGAATTTGCAGCTGAGCAAGGGGTATCCTCTCTACGAACAGATCGCGGGTCTGGTTGATCAGGTAGTGATCGTTGAGCAGTCGAAGATGACCGGCCTGAGAGCTAACGTCGCGGCAGCGACCCGAAGGACACAGATCCTTATGGGTGTCTTCGTGGTAAGCGCCATAGTGCTGGCTCTGCTGTTAGGTTTTGTGATCTCGTGGTCGTTCATTTTACCTGTCCGGAAAGCGCATGGGTTCCTAACCGAGGTCGCAAAGGGCAATTTTCAAGCCACCATCAGCGTGCCCAACCGGGACGAATTTGGCGTCCTGGCAGATCGGATGAACCAAATGGGCCGGGAGTTGCATAGTTTGTATGAAAACCAGCGGGCAGCGGCGCGAGAACTCCAGATGCGAAATCACGCCCCGTATCAGGCAATTTTCTGCAGTAAGGTTGATGTTTCCTCAAACTGCCGCAACAGTTCTGCTTGCCGGGAAGTTAATTCTTGCATGTGTTTTCTAAGTAAATCGGCAGTAACGGCGGAACCCAGAACATCGGCATTGCTGGCGGTGCTTGGGCCCAGGATTTTTTT
>JAHKKJ010000238.1 GCA_020027655.1 Deltaproteobacteria bacterium
CCTTTGGCATAGAGCCATTTTTTGACTCGTTCGAGGCCTAGCGTTTTCTTGGTTTCGTTTTTCACGGAAATCGACCGGAGCGAAAATACTTTAAGTCTTAACTTTATAACTCCTAAATGACTTCTGTCAATAAACCTAACCCGGAATACTCATGGTCCGAAGAAAGATCACGACAGAGCGTAGACCACGGAGTGAGCCTCGAAGGGCTTGGGCACACCAGCGTAGAGCCGCGCTGACTTATAAGGTGCTTGGCCATAAGCTTGCGGTTCTTCCTTTCCGTACCTCCCTTCCACCACTTAAGCTTGCAGGCCTCCTCAAGGTAGAGGCCCATTGCCCGCAACCGTAGGGGCTCACCCCTCGGGCGCTGTTCTGTGAATAACCGAGCCAGGCTACTTTGCCAAGGCAACGCGATTCAGTTTGCGGAAGAGAGCGGAAAGTTCCTTTTGTTGGGGCTTGTCAAGTGAAGAGAAAATTCGTGAAATTCTTTTCTCAAATAGCGGAATCGTAGTCTGGTATAGTTTGGTGCCCTTCTCCGTAAGTATCACATGAACCACGCGACGATCATTCTCGTCTCGTTTGCGCAAGACCAGTTTTTTCTCTTCCAAACGGTCAACGATGCCTGTCAGGTTGCTCACCGTCACCATCATCTTCGCCCCGATTTCCCCGAAGGGAAGTCCTCCGGCGTAACCGATCGTCGCGAGCACGTAAAACTGCGGCGGCGTGAGACCCAGCTTCTCGAGATCCTCCTCAAGTTTCTTGTGGGAGAGGAGGCTAAAACGGAGAAACCTGACCCATAAACCCGTAGTGTAGGATGAAAAAAAAGGACGTTTAAAAACGACCACGTGCATGACTCTATTAGCAGAGCCAGTAAAAAGCAATCAGGTTTTTTGTCTCCACCTCCCAAGGGAGCGATCTCGTCGAGGCAAATCAGCAGGGACGGCCAAAAGTTGGCCAATGGTGGAATATTAGAAATAGGCGAAGTATAAGTTTGACCGACAAGCAACGCTAAATGAGACGCTGGATGAAATCATGAAACTTCATATTCTCGGCTGTGGAGATGCGTTCGGTAACGGCGGCCGCAACCAGAGTGGCTATCTCGTCGAAGCCGCCGACCGGCTCTTTCTCATGGACTGTGGGCCAACGACGCTACTAGCGATGAAAAAGGCAGGCTTCGATCCGCGACGGTTGGATGTCGTTTTTCTCAGCCATCTCCATGGCGATCACTTTGGCGGTCTCCCGTTCTTTTTCATCAGTTATCTATACGAGAATCCTCGGGACAAACCATTGCACATAGCTGGCCCACCCGGATCAGAGGAGAAGGTGGGTGAACTATACCGACTCATGTATGGGGGCGACCTCCCACCCACTCGCTTTCACATCCTCCAACCCGACAGAGCCGACCTGATCCTGGGAATCCATGTGCTCCCTTTTCGTGTCCCCCACCAGGTTCACGCGATATCACTCGGTCTAAAAATCAGTTACGAGGAAAAACAGATTCTCTTCTCGGGCGACTCCGCTTGGACGGATCTTTTTCTATCGCATGCTCGTGGAGTGGACCTCTTCCTCTGCGAGTGCTCATTCTATGAACAGGACAGTGCCAATCATTTAAACTACAAGACACTGCGGGAAAACCTCACGCGTTTGGAATGCCAGAAGCTGGTGCTCACACATCTCGGTGAGGAAATGCTCAGGCGGCGGGAGGAACTGGAAGCGACCTGCGCGGAAGACGGAATGGTGATTGAATTGTGAGAAAGAAAAATTGAAACTGGAGCGCTCAGCTCGGATTGTCCGCGGTCTGCGGCGCAGCGGGCGCCGGAAGAATGAGCACCCGAAGACCACTCTTATGTAAAATCTCCTGGGCTATTTCTTGGGCCTCCAGTAGCTCGGCGTAGGGGCCGACCCGTACTCGATAAGTTGTTTGGCCTCCAGTCAATGAAATCGTCTCGACAAACGCCTCAAAGCCGTCCGCGGAAAATTGTTTCACAAGCGACTCGGCTCGCTCACGCTCGCGAAACGATCCTACCTGAAGCAGATAGCCGTCGGCGTCGGCGGGTTTCGACTTGTTATCTTCTGGCGGCGCGATGATGCTCGCCGAAATACGGTCTGTGCGAATATTGACTTGCTCACTCGTTGAGGTTTTGCCGGCTGGCTGGGTCTCCAAGGTTTGGTAATTATCGAACCCGTATTCCAGCAGTTTTTTAGTGTCTCCCCACTGATCCCGAGCGCCGAGAATCGATACGATCAACGTCACGCCGTTGCGCGCCACCGCTCCGACAAAACACTTTTGCGCCGCGTAGGTGTAACCGGTCTTGCCACCGATCGCGCCATCAAAATTCCACAGCAGCCGATTGTGATTTCTAACCGAGATGCGCCGGGCGACGGTCCGCTTCCTGACTATGGCGTTGGAGCTCACCGAACTGATCTTGGTCTGGACGATCTCGCGAAAGGTAGCATTCTTCATCGCATATCTGAAAAGAATCGCGAGATCGCGAGCGGTGGAATAATGATCCGGAGCCGTCAGCCCGTGGGGATTGGTGAAATTGCTGTTCAGAGCACCGATGTCGTGGGCCTTCTTCGTCATAAGCTCGGTATAACGTTCCACCGAACCTGCTATACCCTCGGCCAACACCATGCTCGCATCGTTGGCCGAGGATAGTAGGATGCCATAGAGCAAATGCTCGATGGTGATGGTTTGGCCCGGGCGAAGATAGAGCTTCGATGCCGGCACCCGAGTAGCCGCCTTCGATACGGTGATCGATTCGCTAAGCTTTCGCCCGCTTTCCAAAGCCAGAACCGCCGTAACGACTTTAGTCGTACTCGCGGGAGGCAGACGAAGCTCCGAATCTTTTTGATAGAGAATTTTTCCCGTGGCCGCATCCATGAGAACAGCGGCGCGTGCAGTCAAGTCTGCGTCAGGAGAAAAGGACCAAACCGAATTAAGCGGCAAGATTATCAGTAAGACGGTCAGAATTGGGCCAATGGAAAAAGGTTTACGAAGGTTCAGCGTTCCAGACCTCCTTGTTGCATGTTGCCTGCTGAAGCCTCTAACCGCCTCAGAACAGTGCCCGAATAAAACTGGTTTATATCATATTTGAGAATTGTTGAATAGCCTGAAGCAAAGGACCGGATATTTTCTAAAGGTTTTGCGGCTAGTTAGGCGTCAGGAGGATCCAACGCCGAGTCACGGTGCTATTTTTTAGTCGGCGTAACCCCATGCCTGGCAAATTCGCGATCGGCCCGGTCACTGATGCCGGCCTGCTCGCCCATGGCCTCCCTGCGAATACGATCCTGACAAGGTTCACAGATACCGCCTTTGAGACCCGCTACCACTTTTCCACAAACCATGCACTTTTTCTTTTCTTCACTCATGGCCGACTATTCTGCTCCAGGGATCTCCTCCGCTGGGTTTAATCCAGCAATTTGATCTGTGCGGGATTCTCAAGGACTAGCTCCAGTCCGTACTGGGGATGATCTTTGATTTCTCCATGCATTTCAACCTCTTTGCCTTCGAACGCTTTCGGTCGAAGCTGGTTTTTCTCGAACAGTTCCACAGCCGATGCAAAGATAACTGCGGTGAGCGCCTCACGGGAAGGACCAAAATTCAAGAAATAGGTATTACTCTTGGCGGAATGGCCGACGCGGAAAACTCTACCGCGGATGCGGGCCTGATTTCCCGTCAGCCTGCGGATTTTTTCTACCTCACGGGCCTGCACCAATGGCATATCGGCCTGGATTTGGGCAGGCGGCGTGGGCAGGAAGGTCACGCGAAAGCTTGGCGGCTCAACGTCAAGGTGGAACTCAGAATTTTTCCCAGGATTCGCGGCCGGAAAGGGGGGATTCCACCGTTGATAGAGCAAATGCGAGACAAAACCCGCTAGAAATGCGATCAGGAGACCGAGCGTTATGGCCGGCGAGAATTGTTTCACCCTTTTCTCTCCCAGAGCTGAAAAAACACCTTGCGATACTCTTCTGCCAGCGGTCCGGCGTCGCGAAACCAAAGAAGGTTCTCGTCGTTGGCGTTGTCCGCGGAACGGGTCCAGTTGTAAGAACCGGTGAAAACTATCTTTCGATCGATCACGGCGAACTTTTGGTGCATGAGTCCGGGCTCTTTCTCTGGCGCCGCCGGTTTCATGCCGGAGATGCGCCTTAGAGGAATTTTTTGCTCCTCCAAAAATCTTCCCTGGGATTTTTCGTTCGCCGCATTGAATTCTCGGTCTAACACGATCTGGACCGAAACGCCGCGTTTTTTCGCTTGCGCCACCGCGCGCGCGAGCTCGTCGTTGGTGAATGCGTACACCGCGATCAGCAGTTCTTTTTGCGCCTTCTCAATCTCACGAATAATATGCGCAGAACATCTTCCCTGCGGACTAAAACAGGTTTGCACCGCCATCTCGGCCCAAGAGGTGACAGCAAACCAGAGTAGGAGACCGCAACAAATCGCAAGTTCTCGCCCTCTACTCTTCATATCCTAATCCGGCCTCCGACAAGCCTGTTTTCTTTTCGTGAGCCCAGACACATGTTGAGAATTAACTTTTCCATTATGAGCCGGGGGTTGTTACCGGTGGACTTCAAACGGAGATCCGCCTCATAGCAGCCGGTCAAACAAGCGCGCAGCTCACCCAGAGAAAACTGATCGGCTCGCTGGAAGCACATGTAATCCGCGTATGGGTTGCGCGTCAGGATTGGCGCTCCTTGCTTGAGGACGTTCTGCTGGAACTGCTGATAGGTCAACCCTCGCTTCCACCGCCCGCGTACTTCCCCGTCCATCAACTGGCGTGCTGCTAGTAGCCTTCGTACCTCCGCTGCGATGGTACCCAGGAGTTTCAGCGGATGTTCTCCCTGCGCCAGCAGCCGGGCTAAATGGGCAAGCGCCGCAACGGCATTTCGCTCTGCAATGCATCGTGTCAAGTCGAAAACCCAACCGTCGCTGCGATCCACAAAAATCGCATCCACATCCTGGGGCCGAATCGTCGGCTGATCGCCCACATAAAGAAACAGCTTTTCCAGTTCTTGTTGCAAGCCCCGCAACTCATCGCCAGCGCGCAGCAAGATCATTTCTCTGGCTTGGGGTTCGATTGTCTTCCCGGCTTGTCGCAGCCGTTGGTTGACAAACAGCGCCAGACTTTCCCGACTGATCCTTCCGCTACGATCGCGCTCTATGACGAGCTGCAAAACCGCGCCCATCTCTTCGAGCCGTTTAAAAAGACGCGTCCGACGATCAACCTGCACCGCCGTCATCAAGAGAAAGTCCCACGGCGGCAATCCGCGCTCGAGCATTTCTGCAAGTCGCTGTTCCTCTGAACCTCGACGCCGGCTTAGATCCATTCCCTGACTACGAGAATACGCCAAAAGAGCTTGGGCATCTGCGCTCGCCTCGGCGCCGTCGACTTCCAGAAGCTCATTCAGCGGTCCCGAAGAAGAGGCGGATTGTGCCTGCTCCAATTGTTCCTGCGTCCAGCCCTCCACCGCCAGCAAATCCAGCAGTAACCTAACGGCTTCGTCCTTCTTGCCTTCGCTCCAAGCCTGACGAACCTTCTCCCCCAACTCGCCTCTTTGTTCCCGTGAAATGAAATAAACTGCGTTCTCAATCCAGACCACCTTTTTCCCGGGAAAAAACGGCGGCGTATTCAATGAGACTTCGATCTCGTCCCACGGCACTGATCGACCGTCGAAGCGTTCGAGATTGAATCCCCGCTGGCTTTCCGGAACCAGGTTGTCAAGGAGGGTTTTGCAAGCCCCTTGCACTTGCAGATCGTCGCCATACAAAAGCAGTAACTGTGGACCCTTGCTGTTTTTGATATCAGCGACGATTTGTTCCAAGTCCGGTTTCATATCAAGCGGCGCAACCTCTTTGATTTTGAGCGATGATTATCCTGGAAAAGACTTTTCCCGCTGTTTGTCAAAAGATCTCACACGGGTGGGAAAATCGATCCTTCGGCCTCGCTCAAGGCAAATACCTCTCCATTCCCCGAAATGCTGGAGGGAGTAAAGGCATCACCCCAATACTCCATCCCTCCAGTACTCCAATCTGTAAAGCCGGCTAGTGTTTCGGCACCCACATTTGGTTCTTCTCACTCCAGGCATAATCCGATTTCCAAACCTTAAGGCCGATGGTGTACTTCC
>JAHKKJ010000850.1 GCA_020027655.1 Deltaproteobacteria bacterium
ACGACCGGGGCGAAATCGGTCCCCGCGTTGGCAAACCAGTAGTCAATCCCCCGGTCGGCCAGTAAAGCCATATAAGCATCTGAGACTGTAACGTTCTTGAGTGTGATCTTCGTCGGCATATCTATCCCCCTTTCCTAATGCGATTCTCTTTACTAAAGAATGCGAACGCTTTGTGGATTTGCAAACGCTCCGCTGCTTGTCCAAATATCAAAATCCAAACGTCACCAGCAAGAGCCGACGATAAAAGTTTTATCTACACGACCATGCGTGGGCGCAAAGACTGGTCCCCCGTAGTTGCTTGCCCGGACTATTCATGGACCGAGGAGTGAGCATCGGAGCGAGCGGGCACAGGAGCGTAGAGCTACGCTGACTTCTAGGGGTTCGGCTATAAGCTCGCGTTTCTTCTTTACGCTGCGCTCCGCCACTCGAATTTGCAGGCCTCCTCAAGGCACAGGCCCATTGCCCGCGACCGGAGAGGCTTGCGCCTCGGTCACTCCGCTCGTGGTTGCCTCGTGACCCCTCACTTCGCCAGCGGATCGGGGCGGAGCTGGAACTTCACGACTTTGGGTTTCGTCCCTTTGCCTCCTTCGATATGATTGGTCGGCTCTGCCGGCGTAAGCCATTATGTCCCACTCCCTTCGTTTCCTTGCACTGCGACCCTGGTTAATCTCTGAAAGGGCTAAGATGGGCGCCATAGAAATTCTCGGACTATTTAAGCTGGTAACTCGCGGGCAGCGATACGCGTAGGATGTTGATCCCTTCGGTCTCCTCGATATAGCGGATGAAGCGGTACTTGTTCTCCAGTTCATCGTAGCGTAGCGGCGGCGCCTCGGCTCTGCCGGCTTCGATGCGCGCCCAGATAAAGTGGGGCCCGTCTTGACCCAAGGCGTGGCTGACGGCCTCTTTTAACTCGACGACGGTCGAAACCGCGAGCGCGCTTTGAATGCCCGCGCTTTGTGCGACGCCGGCGAAGTCGATATTTCCCGCCGTCGAGACCGTGGGCTCGCCGCCGGAAGACTCGTACTGCTTGTTGTCCCAACAGATGTGGATCAGATTCTTCGGTTGATGCAGAGCGATGGTCGCCAGCGAACCGAGATTCATCCAGAGCGCGCCGTCGCCGTCGAAGACAAAGACTTTGCGCTTGGGGAGAGAGATCGCTAGCCCCAGACCGATGGATGAACAAAGCCCCAACGTCTTGACCTGGATGTTGCCATCGCTCGGTCTCACGGCATTCCACTCCGCAGTGGCGCCGCCGGCCGTGGTGACAAACAACTCGTCTTTGATCAAGGTCGCAATGGCCTGCAGACATTCGAAGCGCTTCATATCGATCCGCTTACAAGACGGCCCGCGTCAGCAACAAAGCCACCGGCCGTTTCGAGCTTTTCGCCGCGATCACCGCGCCGGCGATGTCCTGTTTCACTTTGGCCGGGTCGCGCATGACCGTATATTTGATTCCCAATCCCTGCAGTACCGGCTCGGTGACCAGGCCGACCATATGGAAGGCGTTGTCCCCCATATCTCCCGCGTAATAGATCAGCAGCAATATCGGGATACCGAACTGGAGGGCGGTCGTGGTGAGGCCATTACAACTGTTTAGCAAGCCACCATTCTGCATCAACATCGCCGGTTGCTTCCCGGCCAAATGAGCGCCGGTGCAAACGCCGATGCCCTCCTCTTCGCGACCCACGGGGACATGAGTGATCTCATTATCTTCGTACAAGAGGTTGATGAGCTCAAGCATATTGATGTCAGGAACGCTCGCCACCAAATTGATCCCCGCATCTTTCAACCCGGCGAGAATCAGTCGCGATCCCTCAATTGTTCCCATCTAGACACCACCTCAGTTGGAATAAAGCAATTCCTGCGCTGCAGGCTATTTGCAGGCTGCTCAAAAAGATCTCAGACGCGAGGCGCGCAAACTTCGCATATGGCTGATAGCTTATGGCATATAGTTCGAACATACGAACAATACGCGATAAGCCATACGCCATAAGCCAACTGGCAGCCTGCTATTGAATCCCGGCAGCCTGTAAATATCTAAGATCGATGAAACGCTCCGCGACTGGGACCGGCGCCGGGATAACCCCGCCTTCACCCATGAGCTGAAGCACCTGATTGAACGCTTTCAGGTCTAGTTCGCCCCTTTTCGGCAGAACGTTTTTGTCGGGTTCCAGGTAAGGCGCGAATATCTCCCGGGCGATTTCATCGGAAACTTTCAGCGATTCCTTCACGGTGTTTGTGACGTCGCCGCGATTCTTGGAGTCGTTCATGTACTCATAGGAGGCGGCGAAACCGCGCACCAACCGCACCAGGAGCTCTTTGTTCTTTTCTCCCCAGGCGCGCCTGGTCATGTCGACGTTGAAAATCAGATCGGCTCCCGCCTCATAGGTAAAGCCGAGGCGAGGATAGCCCTGCTTAATTGCGCCGAGATCTTCCGGCTGGCCCATGGGCACCGCAACGCATTCTCCCGATTTCAGGCAGTCGAAACGAGCACCGGTGCCGACGACCGCCTTAGCTTGAAAATCCGAAGCCTTGATGC